>JBJMLU010000107.1:0-16786 GCA_045805145.1 Flavisolibacter sp.
CCTACTATTAGTTGTTTGCTACTTGTGACTATGAACCGATTGTCTTGAACATTTTAGTAAATTACTTGTCTATTATTAGATAGCTTGCCTCTATTGACTATTCACCATTCACCATTCACCCCATTGACTATTCACAACATCATCGAGGTCGAGGGACTTTCCAAACGGTTCACAGAAGTAAAGGCAGTGGATGAACTTGATTTCTCTGTAACAAAAGGAGAAGTGTATGGGTTCCTTGGCCAGAATGGCGCCGGAAAATCCACCACCATCCGCATGCTGCTTACCCTGGTGAAGCCTACCAGCGGGACCATCCGGATTTTTGGGAAAAATATTTATTCGCACCGTCGTGAGATTCTTCTTCAAACAGGAGCCATCATTGAAAAGCCTGACCTGTACAAATATCTTACTGCACTGGAAAACCTGCAGATTATGTCGAGGCTCAGTGGCTTTTATCCCGACAAGAATATTTTGATGCATCAATTGGAAAAGTTGGGCATCGCTGATCGTGCGCACAGCAAGGGGAAAACATTTTCCCAGGGCATGAAACAAAGATTGGGCATCGCCTGCGCCCTTATTCATGATCCGCAACTCATCATCCTGGATGAACCAACCAATGGACTGGACCCGCAAGGGATTGCAGATGTGCGCAACCTGATTTTGCAATTGAGCAGGGAAGAAGGCAAAACAGTTTTTGTGTCCTCGCATCTTCTCGGTGAAATGGAACTGATTGCAGACTCCATGCTGATTATTGACCAGGGGAAAAAAATAGCTGAAGGAAAAGTCTCCTCGCTTCTTCATCCTTCCGAAACGCTGGTGACGATAGAAACCAATGACAACGACCGTGCGCTTGCACTGATTGGCCGATCCCGGTGGGCAAACAGAATTAGTTCGCGAGAAAACCTGGAATTAAAAATGGACAGCAAAGAGATACCGGCTCTTGTTGAACTTCTGGTACAGGAAAAATTGGAAATTCATGCGGTTCAACCAAGGCATTCGCTAGAGGACTATTTTCTATCACTCACAAAAGGAAGAACGCATGTGGCAGCTTACAAGGATTGAGCTTTTTAAAATTTTTAGAAAGCCGCGCACCTATATTGCCTTTGCAGCCATAGCCGCCATCATTTTCCTTGTACAACTTGCCCTCTATGTGGATGGGGAAACCTATCTGGATTTCATGATGCATTCTATCAACAGTGCATTTATTGTAGAAGGAAAAAAGTTGAATGGATATTTTGTCTTCTTTGTCATTCTTCAAACACTGTTGGTTCATGTGCCTCTTTTAATTGCACTGGTGGCAGGTGATATGGTTGCAGGAGAAGCCAATATGGGCACGCTTCGTTTGCTTGCATCGAAGCCGGTGAGCAGGACCAGTCTGATGATCAGTAAATTTATTGCTGCTTCGCTGTATACGCTGCTCTTACTAAGCTTCATGGCCGTTCTTGGCTTGCTGGGTTCCATGGTCATATTCGGAACCAGTGACCTGATGGTATTTAAAAGCGATGTGTTGATACTGATTGACCGTAGCGATGTGCTCTGGCGCTATGCAGGAGCATATGGTTTTGCAGCTTTGTCCATGATCACGGTGGCTGCACTTGCTTTTATGTTCTCAGTTTTTGCAGAAAATTCCATTGGTCCCATCATTGCTGCGATGAGCGTGGTCATTCTCTTTACCATACTCACCACCATGGATATTCCGTTTTTTAATGTGATGAAACCTTTTTTATTCACCAATCATATGCTGAACTGGAAAGGCTTCTTTGACCGTCCTGTTGACAAAAGCGAAGTGTTAAAGTCTGCCTTCGTTTTGATTGGACATATCCTGCTTTTTGTTTCTTTGGCTATCTATTGGTTCCGGAAAAAAGATATTCTCTCTTAAATTAAAAATGATGAAGGGGCTTCTTTTCATAATTGTGTTTATCCTGCCTATGAAATTCTTGTTTGCGCAGGAACAGGAACTCTTGTCCAAAGTGCGTGCAAAACTGGATAAGGTGAATGACTACAAGGCACAGGGAAGAATGAAGATTGACGTATCCTTTATTGATGCTTCTCCCTCCAATGTTACAGTGTACTATAAAAAGCCCGACAAATTCAAAGTAAAAAAAGAGGGAGGCATTTCCATTCTTCCGAAAGGCGGTGTGAATGTAAATCTCGGAAGCCTGTTGTCTGAAAATAAATTCGATGTAGTTCCAGCTAAAGACGCCGTGCTCAATGGACAGAATTTGAAAGTGGTAAAGCTCCTTCCTTCCGACGAGGCCAGCGACATGGTGCTTACGACTCTGTTTATTGAAGAACGCACTGCTCTTGTTCGCAAAGCAATTGTTAATACAAAAGAGAGTGGCAGTTATGAAATTGAACTGAGTTATGGAAAATATGCCGACTGGGCCCTTCCGGACAAACTGATTTTTTCTTTCAATGCAAAAGATTACAAGATGCCGAAGGGAATCACATTCGAGTACGACAAGGGTAGTGAAAAAAAAGAAGATAAGAACAAGGATCAAAAAGGAAAAGTAGAGATCAGCTACTCAGGTTATGTGATCAATAAAGGAATTGACGATTCAGTTTTTACAAAAGAGTAGAGTTCGGAGTTCAAAGTTCGGAGTTCAAAGTTCAGAGTTCAAAGTTCGGAGTTCGGAGTTCTGAGTTCAAAGTTCAAAGTTCAAAGTTCAAAGTTCAGATTGAAAGCGGGGGCGAAGTTAGAGATTTCGGGAATTAGTTTTTTTACCGCTCTTGTTGGCCTTCCCACTGACATGATATGAATGATCTGATTATTTCCACCTCAATTACCAATAGATTTCTGATCATTTTTGTTCTCGTTGGCAGGGACGTCAACAAGAGAAAAAAAATTGTCAAGCGCTCTCAATGATCCCTTCTCTCAAAGATCAACGTCTCACAGCTCACCGCTCTCAGCTCAGGTCTCTGCGCTCTTAACAAACAGCCAACAGCTTCCCTCTCCTTATTCTTTATCAATCGTATCATCTATTTTTTCATCTTCCACATTGCGGAGAACTTCCGCAGTGATCTTGCGCAGTGGATTTTTGTTACGTTCATCGTATTCATTTCTTCTATTGATGATGTCCACACATTCGAAGACCGCAGAAATGAACGAAGTGGCGTCAGCCTTGTTCTTGCCGGCAATATCAAAAGCGGTTCCATGATCGGGAGATGTGCGAACAAAAGGAAGTCCCGCTGTATAGTTTACGCCTTCACCCACCGCAATTGTTTTAAAAGGAATCAAACCCTGATCGTGGTACATGGCCAGCACGGCGTCGAATTGCAAATAGCTTCTTCGTGCAAAAAAAGCATCGGCGCTGTACGGACCGAAGACCAGTTTATTTTGTTTGGCTTCTTTAATGGCAGGCTGGATGATCTGTTCTTCTTCATTTCCGATCAGTCCTTCGTCGCCTGCATGGGGATTGAGTCCAAGGACCGCGATCTTTGGTTTGTCGATGCCGAAGTCGCGGCGCAGACTGGCGTGCAGAAGATTCAGTTTGGAAAGAATGGCGGCTTTGGTGATTTGTTCCGCAACCGAGCGCACAGCAATATGTTCGGTCATCAAAGCAACGCGCAGGTTCATGGCATAGAGCAGCATCAGCACATCATTGGCTTCCGCCACCGCCTTGAAGAAGGGCGTATGTCCGGTATAATTGAATTCAGAAGACTGTACATTTTTTTTGTGGATAGGAGCCGTCACCACTCCCTGGATATGGCCTTGTTTCAGTGCATCGGCTGCCATCATCAAGGACTTCACTGCATATCTGCCACCGGTTTCATTGAGCTGTCCCGGACTGATCATCACGTCTTCTTCCCAGCAGTTGAGGATATTGACCTGTTTTGCATTGACCTTGGAAAAATCGCGGACGTTTTGATAATTGAGGTGTGCATCGGGCACCGACTTGCGATAAAAATTGATCAGTTTATTGGAAGCAAAGATGACGGGTGTACACTGTTCAAGGATGCGGTGGTCGGAGAAGGTCTTGATGATTAGTTCCGTTCCGATGCCATTGAGGTCACCGCAGCTAATTCCGATAATGGGTTTATGCGCCTGATTCATGGCGGCAAAGGTAGAAGAGTTTCTTGTTTCTCATTGAGTGAAGTGCACCTTATAGGTTTATAAAACCTATAAGGTGTTTGAGGCTCATCTTTCCAATACCTATAAGGTTACCCCTTCTAAGTTCCTTAATTTAAATACATTATAAATCCGGGGGTCAAAACACCTATAAGGTGCGGGAAAATCCCTCAGGCTTTTTCTATGCTCTTTCATCAAAGGAGGTGCCTTCCTTCAATTCCTGGTTCATACATGAAAACCCGTAGTGATATATAAGGCTTTCATTTAAGGACGTAGGAACCCTGCACAATCTACTATTGATCAACTTATTATTTATATGGAAGTTTGAATAGATCATTGGTATTGAAGTGGACTGGGAATATTCTAAGAGTTTTTAAGTAGGAAAACTACGAGTACACTTGTATTTCTAAGCAAAAACTCTGACTTTTGGTATTGAAATCCATTACCTGATGAAGATGTCTGCATGAGAGAATCTACCTAAGCTTCCTAATTCTACATCTCCTAAGTAATGCGGTTCCAATAGATGCCAGAAGGCATTGATCCAAACCTTTTGAAGAACTAACTGTCCGACTATGAAAAAACTTTTACTCCTCCTCAGCATAAGCTGCGTGCTCCTGCCAGCAGCTTTTACTTACGCCCAGTGCCCCGGCGGTTATACCCAGGCCGTACTGAATTGGGACTATCTAGATTATTTTCCCTTTTCAGGAAACTATTCTACCGGCTTCCTGGCATCGAATGCATGGACGCAAACCCAACGTTTTCAGTTCGGGACCCAAAGGGTCACCATCACACACAACTTCGCCGACGCGGCTAGTTTGGGTGAAAATGGTACCCACACAGGAGAAACAGGTTCTTATGGTACAGGAGATGACATTAGTTTCAACGGAAACGGAACCATCACTTTTACTTTTGATAACGATGTTCAAAATCTGAAGTTCAGTATTTACGACCTCGATAACAGCCAAAATGCTACCGTCACCGCCAAGAATGCGGCCAACGTAGCGCAAAACGTAACCCTGACCAAGGCCAATGCTGCTGCTCTTCAGGTGATCACAGGTTCAGGTACCACCAGCGCCAGTGTTACTTCACTCGTGGTGGGAGCTGTTGCCAATACCTCTAATACAGGAACGATCAATGTGGATGTAGCCGGACCTGTGAACAGTGTAACGATCGCATTTGGTGGAACCGCCGGCGATTTCTGGATCTCTGATGTCACAGCTTGTACAGCCGGAGACTTTCCAAACAGTTATTTTAATGTATCCAGGCCTTTTACCGGACAGCCAGGATATATACTCCATGCCCTGGATAAAAGTGTATATGCTGTAAACCCAGTCAATGGATTTACCAAATTGTTATTTACCGACCCTGATGTGAGCCTGGGTAATAGCCAGTTTATCAACTCCATGGGCTATGATCCTTATAAAAGAATACTTTATTATGTATATAGCTTGACCGCGACTCCTGGAAACAACAAAAAGCTGATGAAGTATGATTTCAATACCGGAACTATTAGTACGGTACTGAATGATATTACTACCATCGGTGTTCCTGTAACGAGCTTCTCTGGAGTTGAATCAGGGGCGGCAGCCTTTTATAATGGTTCGCTCTACCTGGGTGTAGAGGCTACCAACTCAGGAAAAAACGCAGGCAGGGAGTCTGTGATTTGGAGAATTGATTTTGATGCCAGCAACAATCCATACAGAGCCTGTCAGGCATGGGCTACACCATCGGATAATGGTAGTGGTCTATTGTTGCACGACTGGGCCGATTTCTCCATGAACGATGGAATGCTTTACGACTTTGACGGTGCTGGCGCCAATACAGGTAGCCTCGAAACTGATACTTATAATTATGATATGATGACCGGTGCTGTTACCAACTGGCATTTGCCAGCCTGGATTCCCGGACAGCCAGCAGTTGACTGGAACGGCCAGGTATATAACCTGCACGCCATTACCAGTGCTCCTGCTATTACACCTTATGTCGCTACTTACAATCCCGCAACGGGATTGCTGGGAACACACTTTAATATCACTTCGAATCCAATGTATACTCCGGCCAATCCCAGCTTGGGTGATGCTGCCGAAGCCTTTCGTCCGCTTTGCGATTTTGGTGATGCACCAGCCAGCTACGATCCGGTGGCCCTTAGTCCCGCGGTACATGAAATCGATCCAAAACTTCACCTTGGTAATTCCGAAGACATTGAATGGATAAGCAGAGGACAATCGGCGCCGGCAACTTCCGATAATTTTGATGACGCGCTTCCTTTTATAACCGCATTCAGTCCTTATTCGGCCGCTTATTTGATCCAGGCTAAAGTGTTCAACAATACCGGTGCCAATGCTACGGTTGCAGCCTGGTTGGATTATAATGGAAACGGAGTGTTCGATGCTTCCGAAGGAATCACCGTCACTGTTCCCACCAATGCTGCTGCACAAAATATCTATTTATACTGGCCTTTGATCTCTTCTCCTCTGTCGACAGGAACATTTACTTATTTGAGAATAAGAGTCACGAGTGCTTCAAACGGTATGACTACTTCCGGTGCCACAGGTTATTTCGCCAATGGAGAAGTGGAAGACTATCGTGTTCCGGTAAATAACTATGTACTGGCAACCCAGCTTCTTTCCTTCAGTGCTCAAAAGAACAATGCAAAGCATGTGGACCTGCAATGGCATACCAGCAGCGAACAAGGAGGAACGAAGTATGAACTCCAAAGAAGTACAGACATGATCCACTGGACTGACCTGCACGAGACAGTAGGTATGGGCGGATCGGGAAATTATTCCTACACCGATGCCAGTCCGTTGAATGGTACTTCCTATTACAGGTTGAAGACCATGAACGCAGATGGATCGGTGAGCTTTAGCAAAATAGAAAACATCATGCTGGAGAGCATCTTCTCCTATACACTTTCGCCGAATCCGACCCCAGGTGAGGTGAAGCTGACTATAACCAGCGATGAGAAGAAAACTGCTTATGTGAAGATGTCGGATATTATGGGACGCGTGGTGTATCAGCAAACGCTGACCATTGAACCCGGAACAAAAACTTTGATCCTGCCTGTTACGAATCTTACCAATGGTATGTATTCAATACAGTTGCAGGTGGATTCGAAAATGTATAACGAAAAATTGATCATCAAAAAATAAAGCTTGAATAAAATTTTAAAAGATAAACCTTAACTACTTCCTCAAAAACGTACAAATTCTATGAAAGCTACCAAAACCGGCCTTGTGCTTGCACTTACCCTTTTGTTTGCCCTGCCGCTGATTACTTCGGCGCAGCAATACAAAATCAGTAAAGTAAAGATCCACGCACCTCATGACAACATGCAGAGAGCGGAATTGCTCGGGCTTTTGCAGATCGATCACTTCTATACCGACCAGGATGGAGGGATTATTTCCGAGATCAATGAAATGGAAATCGAGAAGCTGAAGACCACAGGTTATTCTTACGAAATCCTGGTGCCCGATGTGATGAAGCAACTGGATTCTTTGAACAAGATCTATTATGCTTCACTGAAAAATCATCCCAAACAAAATGATGATACCCGGCTTGCAATTGAGCAACCCGGAAGTACTTCAGCCAATATTATTGTAACCCCTGCGGCCTTTCAGGTGAAAGGAACCTATGGTGGTTATTACAGCTATGCAGAAATAGTGACTGCCATCGACAACCTTGTGGCTGCCTATCCCAGCATAGCCCAAAAAATCAACATCGGTACCTCTACCAATGGTAATATTATCTGGCTGGTCAAGATCTCCGATAATGTGGCTGTGGATGAACCCAATGAACCCGAGGTTCTGTATATGGGACTGCAGCACTGCCGTGAAGCTATTGGCGGATCGAGCATGATCTTCTTTATGCAGTATCTGTGTGAAAGATATTCTTCGGACCAAAGAATCAAAGACCTTGTTGATAACCGTGAGATCTATATCATTCCCTGTTTCAATCCTGATGGTTGGGAATACAACCGTACCAACTGGGGTGTTAATAATCCCGGAGGAGACTGGCGTAAGAACAGGAGAAACAATGGTGATGGTACATTTGGTGTGGACCTGAACCGGAACTGGGGAGCAGATTGGTCCCTGTGTGGTCCTCCTATTTCTGGATCAAGCACCAGCTGTGGTAGCAGTACTACTTCGCTGGATACCTATTATGGACCTGGCGCTTTCTCTGAACCCGAAACGCAGGCTGTGCGCCAATTTGTAAAAGCGCACCATCTGACCGCAGCTTTTGACCAGCACTCTTACGGACCTTATTACTCTCTTCCCTTCGGAAGATGGGAGCTTCATACTATGTCACAGAAAGGAAAGGATTTCTTTACAGCCATTCCTGCTGCCATGGGTATGTATAATGGTATGCGCGCTGCCGATAGTTTTGATGCCCTTGGCTATGAAGTAGCTGGTGGTTTCAAAGACTGGATGCTGATGGGAGAATTAGGAAGCAGTATCGGAACGGGACTCAAAGATACCGTGTGGGCCATGACAGGCGAAGGTTCAGCTGGTGGAGGAACTACTACGGGTCTGGCTGCAACACTGGGAACTCAAAACTTTTGGGCGCCTGCTGCGCAGATCATTCCTCTGAGTAAGAGCATGTGTTATCAAAACCTGCAGCTCCTGTATGGAGCAGGTACCTATGTGGATATCAAGGATTCAAACGATATTGCCCTTGCTTCTAAAACAGGTAATTTGAATTTTGTTGTCAGGAGGCTGGGAATTGGAAACGACCCCGTGACGGTGCAGTTGGTACCCATTGAGAATATGCAAAGCGCCGGAGCACCGATAACCATTCCGAGCATGGTGTATTATGGAAATTATGTGGGCAGCATCAGCTATAATTTGTTCCCTGCTCTTCTGAATGGACAGAGGGTAAAATATGCATGGAAAGTAACTACCGCGGGATATACTTATTCCGATACCGTAGTGAAATTTCTGAACCCAACACAGGCATTCTATGATGATATGGAGACTGCAGGCAACTTTGCGACCAACTGGACATCTACCAGTAACGTTGCAGATAAGTGGGCATATACTACATTAACGCCTTTTGCCGGAACCCATTCTCTGACTGAATCTCCTGCTGGTACCTATACCGGTAATACCACCAGAACGCTCACCTATAATGGAACTTTTGTCCTGACGGGTAAAACTGCTGCTTATCTGACATTCTGGACCAGGTACCATGTTGAAAATTTCAGCGACAAGATGCAATTACAAATTTCCACCAATGGAGGAACGTCCTGGGGAACAGGAATCGCAGGAAGTACCACCGTACAGGAGCCGGGTATCCTCGATGGATCTACACTTAATAGTGTGCCATCATTGACTGGTATCCGTGATTATTGGACGCCCGAGACCTACGATTTGAGCGCTTATCTGGGACAGGCTTCAGTGAAGTTCCGCTTTGTCTTTACTTCAGATGCTGGTACCGGAACATTCAAATATGATAATGACGATGGTTTTTATATCGATAACCTGAAAGTGATTACTTCCACCACACCGCTCGTCGTATTGCCAGTCAACTTCCAGGATTTCACGGGTGTGCTGCTTCCCAATCAAACTGTAAAACTTAACTGGGTAGCGGTTACCGATCAAAACCATGATCATTTTGAAGTGGAGCGTTCTGCTGATGGTATTAATTTCATCAGCCTGGGTTATGGTCCTAACGCTGCACCTTATGATTATATCGATGCTCATCCCAACTGGGGTAGCAATTACTACCGCATCAAACAGGTGGATAAAAGCGGTATGATTACTTACAGCAAAGTGGTGAACATTTATGTGGGATCCAGAACCGAGATCCGCATGTTCCCGAACCCTGTAAAGGATGTACTGCAGATAAAATTGAATAACAGAGGCTCCGACCAATATCAGGTACAAATAGCCGACCTGCAGGGACGTGTGATCTATTCCAGCAGTTATATGGTACATCAGGATGCTGCTGAATTGAGAGTGGACATGAAAGCTTTCAAACCGCAGGTCTATGTACTGAAACTGACCAATGGAAAAGGTGAAACAATTGCAACGGAGAAAGTCATAAAATACTAGATAAATATCAGATTAATTCGATGTAAATACCCCTCTGTTTCAGAGGGGTATTTACTTTTGAGGACTCATTGAAAGAGGCTAAACTTGTATTGGATAGCAACCATTAAAGACTTGTGTGGGCAGTATCGGGGTGAGTTTAAGCAGTTTTTCTGCAGTCAACCCACCAGGACGTTGCCAAAATCCGGAACCGATGAAAAAACCAATCATTCTGCTTCTTCTATGCTGTTCCTGCATATTTGCATGGCTTCATTCAATGCCTGGAATGACCTTTCTCAGTCGCCTAACCCAGGCGATAGAATCTCCTGAAAAGGATAAAGATGAAGAGGAAGAAAGTGAAAGCGGAATGGCCGGGTCCCTGTCCTCCTGGTTCTGGGCACGTGCCTATCCCGATCCCTATTATCTCGAAGACAAATACATGAAGGGCTGGCATCAGGCCCAGGCCATGCGCCGTCAGCAGGAACAACTCAGAGGAACCGGCATTACGGCAAGTGGACTTTGGAATCCCATCGGACCTTTCAGCGGAATTGGCGGAAGGATCCTGAGCATCGCCATTGATCCCACCAATAACAATAAACTGTTTTGCGGCAGCGCCGGAGGCGGTATCTGGAGGTCCATCAATGGAGGAAGTTCCTGGACTTCTGTGATCACCGGTTTTCCTGTTGTAGGTGTGGCTTCCATCGCGATCCATCCGACCAATGGAAATATTATTTATGCAGGAACCGGAGAAGTTTACCGCGTTGATTCAACCGGCACTACACCGAATCCAGGAAATACAGGTTTCAGTGTGTGGAAGACCAGGGGAACCTACGGAATCGGAATTCTGAAAAGCACCGATGGTGGAAACAACTGGACCCAGGTGCTGGCAAAAACCAATGCTCAACTCTTCGCAATCCAGACTTTGAAATTTGATCCTGCCAATCCCAATATTATTTATGCCTGCGCAACCGATGGCTTGTACCGCTCCACGGACGCGGGTTCCAACTGGACAAAGATTTTTAATGTAACCTATGTTTCCGACGTCGTCATCAATGGATCGACACTGGTAGCAGCAGTAGGTAATCTCGAAAACACGGTCAAAGGAATTTTCAGAAGCACGGATAATGGAGCCAGCTGGACGAAGATCACCAACGGAGTTCCGGCAAGTTTCAATGGCTATATCAAATTTGGCTATGTTTCCTCCGACCCCAATACCATCGTTGCGAGCGTTGGTGTGAGTGAATCAGCAGGAGTAGATGAACTGTATCGTTCCACTAATTTTGGCAGCAGCTGGTCGGCTTTATCCGGCTCTACACATTGCCAGTGGCAGTATTGGGTGGCGCATGATGTTGCCATCAATCCTTCCAACACTACAAAACTTATTTATGGAGGCGTGAACCTTTATGCCTATACCACCCCTTCCACTTCCTCTTCTATTGGAACCAACGTGCACGATGATGTTCACGACATACAATTTGATCCCACCAACAGCAATATTGTTTACGTGTGTTGCGACGGTGGAATTTATAAGAGCACCAATGCAAGTGCAGCGACTCCATCATTTTCTGCCATCAATAATGGACTGGGTGCAGTACAGTTCTATGCATCACTTGGTGTGTCAAGAACCAATCCATCGCTTTTTGTAGGTGGACTTCAGGATAATGGTCAGATCTACTACAATGGTAGCGGATGGAACACGGTTGGCGGAGTAGGCGGAGATGGAACAGCCTGCGCCATCGATCCTTCGAACGATAACAACATGGTGGTGAGCAGGGATGCAAGAGGAATTTATTTGTCAACCAATAAAGGCGTAAGTGCTTCAGCAAACATCGCGAGCTATTGGGGAAAGACCAATGATTCCAGAACTGCATTTGCGGCACCTGTTGCTTATGCGCCCTCTAATCCTTCCATCATTTACGCGGGTTCAGATAATCTGCACAAAAGTGTAAGCCAGGGAACATTTAGTTTCAATGCAGGCGGAGCAAGCGCCACCAATTATATTGACGCAAAAAATAAAACAGCCATTGCACTGGCTGTATCCCCTGTGAATGCAAACAAGATCTATGCATCTACTTCCAATTTTGCACAGTACGATAGTGATGTAGACAATATTTATGTGACAGGAACGCCCAATGTATTGCGCTCACTCACCGGAGGAACTCCTTTTACTTCCATTAAAGGAACGGGTTCCAATGTATTGCCGAACCGCTTCGTTATGGACTTCGCCATAAGCAAAACGGACGATGATAGTGTGTTTGTTGCCGTTGGCGGATTCGGAACTTTTCACATATACGTAACCGGTGACGGGGGAGCCAACTGGACTCCGGCAGGCCTTGGTCTTCCTGATGTTCCTTTTAACGCCGTTCTCATTGATCCCGTTGATCCACGTGTGATCTATGCCGGTGGAGATCTCGGTGTATATGCAAGTCCGGACAGGGGACAACACTGGTATGATTTCAACACGGGTTTCTGGGATGCCATCCAGATCATGGACCTACAAGCAACTGCCGACAATCAACTGGTAGCAGCCAGTCATGGCAAGGGCGCCTTTAAAGGTGCGCGCTGGTCAGGAACGCTGCCAGTAAATTTTTTGGCACTGACCGGACAGGCGGTGAACATGGTCAACAAATTAAGCTGGACGGTGGCGCAGGAAGTAGGGGTGTCTCAATATGAAATTGAAAGAAGCGAGAACGGATCACAATTCCAGAAAATCGGAACCATCAGAGCAAATAATGCCAGCGACTATCATTTTTCCGATGCACTTTCTTACAATAAAACTTATTACTATCGTGTACGGTCGGTGGACATACTCGGTGCCTATCAGTATTCAGGGGTAACCGTGATCCGCAGAACGGATGATAACAAACTCGAAGTGTTGGGTAATCCTTTCAGGACCGGTATTCACATGAATATTACACTAAGCCGTAACCAACTGGTTCAAATTAATCTCTATGACATGACAGGCCGCCTGATCTTCATGGAACAAAAAAAGCTCGGCGCAGGACTGAATAACTACAGCATTCCTGACCTCGACATTCTTCCTGCGGGCGCCTATCACCTCGAAGCCATCATTGATGGAAAATCCTGGAAGGAAAAATTGGTGAAACAGTAGAGAGAGGTTGATAGTTGATAGTTGGTAGTCGGAAGTTCGGAGTTCAAAGTTCAAAGTTCAAAGTCAGGAGTCGAAGGCGCTAATAAATGGGTGAAGTCCCCCCGCAGTGTCTTTACGGGTTTCGTAGTTGATTTATTGAGCGCTGTCTTATACTCTCTTGCACCTTTCCTTATAGACCAACTTGAAAATTGTAGCGAACATCGTAGGTTACGTCATTGCGAGCAAAGCCATCCTCTGAAATTTAGTACACTGCCTATCCACCCTTATTTTTCTCCAAACTCCGAACGCGACTTTGAACTTTCAACTTTGAACTTTCAACTGATTCCTAAATTTGACCCATGTATACCCTGAAAAAATCACTGGGCCAGCATTTTTTAAAAGATGAACAGGTATGCAAAAGAATTGTGGAGGTGTTGCAGCAACATCCTTTCGATTGGCTGCTGGAGGTGGGGCCCGGCGGAGGAGCGCTTACCAAATATTTAATACAATTGCCCGGTGTAGAATTCAGGGCCGTTGAAGTAGATGAAGAAAAAGTGCGTTATCTCCAGGATCATTATCCTCTGCTTCGCGGAAAGATCATTCACCAGAATTTTCTGGAAATGGAAAAACCGTTTGCAGAAAATTTTACTGTGGTTGGAAATTTTCCTTATAATATTTCCACGCAGATCCTGTTTCATATTCTGGAATGGGAAGAAGGAGTAGATTGTGTGATCGGCATGTTTCAAAAAGAAGTAGCCCAACGTGTAGCGGCAAAAGAAGGAAGCAAGGTGTATGGTGTCACCAGTGTTTTGGTGCAGGCCTGGTTTGATGTGGAATATCTTTTTGACGTGGATGAAAAAAGTTTTATTCCTCCACCCAAAGTGAAAAGCGGTGTTATCCGGCTTTTGCCGAGAAAGGAGAAACTTTCCATGAAAGGAAGACGCGAATTCTTTTTGCTGGTAAAAACCGCATTCGGACAAAGAAGAAAGACCCTCCGCAACGCTTGTCGCGGATTGTTTGAACCCACAGTATTGCAGCAGCCACTGTTTGATAAACGCGCAGAACAGTTAAGCGTTCAGGATTTTGGACAATTAAGTTTCATGATGAGATGAATTCAATTCCTGCAAAAAAAATACTCGTCACAGCTCCCGTACACGAGCTGCTCTTGCAAAGGTTGCGGCTTCAGGGCTTCAACGTGATCTATGAACCTGCGCTCAATTATGAAGGCCTTCTGAAAATGATTCAACCCATCGAAGGCCTGGTGGTAACCACAAGACTTAAGATCGACAAACAGGTGTTGAATGCTGCTGAAAATCTGAAATGGATTGGACGGCTGGGAAGCGGCATGGAGCTAATTGACGAAGCCTATGCCATTCAAAAAGGCATCCGTTGTATCAGTACTCCTGAAGGAAACCGGAATGCGGTAGGAGAACATACCCTGGCCCTGGTGCTGAACCTGATGAACCATGTGACGCGATCCTATGAAGAAGTAAAAAAAGGAAAATGGCTGCGCAATGAAAACCGCGGTACGGAACTAAGCGGGAAAACAGTAGGAATCATTGGATATGGAAATACCGGCGCTGCTTTTGCAAGGCTCCTGGAACCTTTTGGTGTAACGGTGCTGGCCCACGACAAATATAAGGATGGATTCAGTCGCGGCTGGATCAGAGAAGCCAATCTTGAGCACATAGCAAAATATGCAAACGTCATCAGCCTTCACCTCCCGCTCACAGAAGAGACAAGGCACCTGGTCAACGATGTTTTTTTTGACAGCCTTCAGCAGAAACCCTTTTTTGTTTCTACCTGCCGGGGACCGGTAACGGATACCAATGCCCTGATCAATGCCCTGAAAAATGGCAAGATCTCCGGGGTTGCACTGGATGTATTGGAAAATGAAAAGCCCGGGAGCTGGTCCGCGGGCGAAAAAGAGCAGCTGGCGTATTTAATGGCCCATCCCGATGTCATTATCACACCTCATATTGCAGGATATAGCAACGAAGCCTATCAGCGGATGGCGGAAGTATTATTGCAGAAGCTGGGCTTCTGATTTTTTCAATAAAATTTTTATATTTGTACATATGTATGCAACGCTTCGGTGAATAACTGAGGCGTTGCTATTTTTTTCTTTTGTTCTAAACCTGATTAATATGAACGGCATACAGTATGTGACCAAGGTGACGCTGGATCAAATGAAGTCCGAGCTGCAACACCTCAAAGGTGTGCAGCGTCCCGCTGCATCAAGGGCCATTGCCGAGGCCAGGGAAAAAGGCGACCTGAAAGAAAATGCGGAATACGATGCTGCCAAGGAAGCACAAGGCATGCTGGAAGCAAAGATTGCTGCACTGGAAGGTCAGATCGCGATGGCCCGCATCCTTGACGAATCGAACATCGATACCAGTAAAGTATCGATCCTTACCAAGGTAAAAGTGACCAATCTCAATACAAAAAAAGAAGTGACATACCAGATCGTTTCCGAAAAAGAGGCGGACCTGAAGGCAGGCAAGATCTCTGTAACTTCTCCCATCGGAAAAGGATTGTTGGGAAAACACATCGGAGATGTAGCAGAAGTAACGGCACCTGCAGGCGTCATTAAGTTCAAAGTGGAATCCATCAGCATCTGATACTTCAGATCCAAACAATTGGCATGACCATTTTTTCAAAGATCATCAGGGGTGAAATTCCTTCGTACAAGATTGCAGAGGACGAATATTTTTTTGCCTTCCTTGACATTTTTCCCTTGCGTGAGGGCCATGTATTGGTGATACCGAAAACAGAAACCGATAAATTCTTCGACCTCAGTGAAGACTATCTTTCACGCATGCTGGTATTTGCGCGCCCTATTGCCAAAGCAATTGAACAATCCTTTCGCTGCAATCGTTGCGGCATCAGTGTTATTGGCATCGAAGTGCCGCATGCACACATGCACCTCATTCCCATCAATTCTGCAAATGACCTCAATTTTACTCAACCCAAGATGAAGGTGTCGGAAGAAGAATTGAAAAAAACACAAGAAAAGATTTTACACCAACTGAGAAAGTGAAGAACAGGGTCCAGGCTTCGAGCTGTGAGCCGCAGGCTTTTGCAGTCGTTGTTAATTATTGATGGATGATTTGTTGTTTGGAGCATTTGCTTGTTGGGGAGAGCACCTCAAGGCAGTTTGAGGCCTGGTGCCCGCTTCGCTCTCAAGGAGATTGCCGCGCTACGCTCGCAATGACCTTAAACCAGAACGCGCACTACTGGTATCAGCTTGCTAATAATCGGCGTGTGCTACTTACGCAATAACCTAATCAGTTTGATGGAAGCAGTTGTACATTTTGATTTGGAGTCATTGCGAGCGTAGCGCGAATCTCCTTAAACAAGAACGCTCACTACTGGTATCAGCTTGCTGATAATCGGCGTGTGCTACTTACGCAATAACCTAATCAGTTTGATGGAAGCAGTTGTACATTTTGATTTGAAGTCATTGCGAGCATAGCGCGGCAATCTCCTTAAACAAGAACGCTCACTACTGGTATCAGCTTGCTAATAATCGGCGTGCGCTACTTACGCAATAACCTAATCAGTTTGATGGAAGCAGTTGTACATTTTGATTTGGAGTCA
>JBJMLU010000108.1:0-8793 GCA_045805145.1 Flavisolibacter sp.
CAATCGTTGATCAACGATCTTCTGCGTTTCTCCAGGGAGACCACATCCAATGAAGATTACAGTTTCGTTCAGTTGAACGATCTGTTGAATGAAGTTTTGACGGATATGGAAGTGGAGATTGAAAAAACCTCGGCACAGATACAGGTTGGACCCTTGCCCAAGGTGTGGGCCATTGCCAGCCAGATGCGGCAGGTATTTCAAAATCTGATCAGCAATGCCATCAAATTCAGGAAGCCGGATACAGTGCCGGTGATCCAGATTTTTAATGACGCACAGAAAAAAGAAGTTTACCGGATTGTCCTACAGGACAACGGTATTGGTTTCGATCCGAAATATGCGGAAGAAATTTTTATGGTCTTCAAGCGCCTTCATAGCTATCATGAATTCGAAGGAAGCGGTGTAGGATTGTCCATTTGCAAAAAAATTGTGGAAAGACACAATGGATCTATTCGTGCAGAAAGCAGGCCGGGCATGGGTTCACGCTTTCTCCTTGACTTACCGCTGATAGAAAACCGTCTGAAAGTTGCAGAAATACCGTTGGAAAAAATCAAGGTAGTATAAAAGTTCGGTGGGGAGAAACAGAGCGGGAGCGGAACAAAAGCCGAAGCATCCCTCTGCCTCTATTTCTCGCTCTAACATTTTTTGAATCTCCCTATTTTCGCCGCCAAGTTTCACTATGAATCATCGAATAGTAGTCAGGTGGGTTTTTGCAGCAATCTATTTTTTTTGTTTTCTAAGTGGGAGCGCCCAGGATGATCGGGTGCAGTATCCCGTTCTTTTGCGCAATGCCTATTTTGGCCTGAACCTGGGCTATATAAATTATCCTTTTTCCAATGCGCAGCTCATGCCAGGTTATTCAGCCCAGTCGGTAACGGTTCCTCATATGGCCGTGCGGCTTACATTGTTTGGATATCGCTTCAACGAAAATCTTTCTGCCCAGATCACATACATGCGTCCGGTAAAATGGGTGGAATACCAAAACATCAATGGAGACAAATCGCAACATTCCGTTTGGATGAATGTGGGTGGGCTGACCATGAAGGGAAAATTACCGATGTCAAATAAAATTTCGCTTTATGGCGAAACAGGGTTGGGACTGATCACGCGGAATGGATTTGATATCAACAATGAAGCAGTAGTGAGCGACGCCAGTTATGCATCCCTGCTTGCGGGCGGGGGACTTCAATATCATCCCAATCGAAAATGGACTTTGAATTTAAGCGCTACCTGGTCACCCGAACGCCGAAATAAAAATCAGCCTTATACTTTATTTTTATCGGGAGGATTTGCGTACAATATGCATCCGTTGTCAGCCGAAAGGGTTCAGCGCAATGCCAGCAGCGGCGCCGTTTTTCCGAGAAATCTTTTACAGATCGGGTACACCACCAATGCATTGGGTTATGGTGTAAATCATTTCGTGGCGGAGGGTGCTGTTCCTATTTTCTGGGGCGGGCTGGCAGAATTAAGGCGGGGTTTTGCCGTTAATTACCAACGCAATTTTTTTCATACAAGAAGTGTTTTTTCTCTGGACCTGGGCGCAAGCGCCGGATATTGGGAAAGCCGGAACCTGGGTAACCGGTTTTTTACATTTTCCATTTATCCTTTGTTGCGGTTCACGGTGCTCAGGACCAGGCCACTTGATCTTTATCTTTTTTATTCCGTTGCTGGTCCCAGTTTTATTTCAAGGATTGATATTGACGAAAAGAACACGGGCAAGAATTTTACGTTCCGTGACTTCATGGGAATGGGTGTTTATGCCGGAAGGAAAAGGCATTTAAACGCAGAACTGAACATCGGTCATTTTTCAAACGGAAATATTTTCGCAGCCAATGCTGGTGTAAAGATTCCATTGAGCTTTACACTGGGCTATGCATTTTAATCCAACGCAATTCCTGGTTGATCCCGGTTATTCCTGAGCCACCTTCTACCGATCGGGAATATTTTAGCCTATAATTTATATTATGTTTAATAGGCGCACAGGGCATGTTTGATATTTTTTAGCCATCGCTTCCAGAGAGACGTGCTACGATGAGTAAAGGCATTACTTTAGGGGAAACCAAAACTGGCCGCAATGAATGCCAAGAAAGCTTTCATAAACGCAGAGTCGTATTACAAAACAACTGCGTTGATCCATAAAGAAATGTTTAAGAATAAGGAGTTTATTATGCCGTTTTATTATGTTCGGCACGCGTTGGTGGCATTTAGCTGTGAGTTATTCTTGAAGTCGTTGTTTATCCTTGAGGGTAAAGAATACAATCATACTCACGGTTTAAAAGATTTATTTGGCAATTTATCTAAGAAGGCTCAGAGTAGAATTGCGGAGATTTATGACAAGAGTTCTGAGAACAGCCCTATAAGTAAAAAAATCCTAAAGGAGGCCGGTTTCCCGGATGAAGATTTTTCTATAGAATCAATTTTAAAAAAAGCATCTGGAAATTTTGTAAAATTTAGATACAAACATGAAGAGAAAAAAATTGCAAAGAAAACATATCATTTACATTTTGTACTCAAATCAATAAGGGAATATATTATCGAACTTAATCCAGGCTGGCCGATAATAACTATGGACTCAGATTTTTAGTCCACATTGCCAGCTCATTAAATTGCAAATGAAGTCTTTTAATTGAACCCTCTTTTGTTCGATACTCAATTATCAACTCACCTTCATAATAAGTATCATCCTCCTCGTCGCGAACCGGCGTTCCTATTGCAATTATTTCGCTACCGATTATGTCATTTGGAATCAAATCTCCTTCGCTTGGGTCAAAGAGGTCGAACAATTTATTGGAAATGCCTATAGCCGCCTCGCCAATAGGCGGGTCGGCACTTGACGTAACCATATCGTCAGGCTCGCAAATCCATACTCCTTAATCCATCTCCTTAATTCTTTGCCGAGGCTTCGCCATTGCTATGGGAGGCAATGGCAATCCAACCTCTTACATTCTTTCAGAATGTTGAACAAGCCTTCTGCTTGTATTTGCTATTAATAAAAAATACAAACAGCCGCCAGCGCGATTGCCCACGCACAAGCGATTTTTTAGAATTGAAACTTAAAAAAATCGCCCCTCCCACAGGCCAACCTATTAACACATAATATGTCTTATAGTCTTCGCTTGCGAGAACTATAATTTATTAGGCGTGATGGCCCGCTATGGATTGAAGGATTTTTTAAACGCTAAGGAAATGGTATTGTTAACAGTTTAAAAAATCCTTCAATCCATAGCGGGCATCGCTACGCCTATAAGATCATTTTATGATAAGCAGCTCTCTATAAATTCCATGGATTTGCGATCCCATGAAAACCCTATTTCTAATGCAAACAATTTTAACTACAACGCTCCTCTATTCTTAGTGATACTATTTATTTTCTTCAAAAAAGAATCAGAACTCATCCAAACCTCTTAGAGGATATTTTTTTAAATTGCAAGGACAGCTCCTGATCTATGTCCAAATTTCATAAGCTTGTTTCACGGAAAGGGAAAATATTCATCGCAGAATTTACCATAATCCATACCCTAAAAGGTGCAAAATACCATGTAGCCATCAGAGAAGGCTTTCGAATATCTTCTTATTTCCTCATGATCGAACAAAGCGGGGATTGGGCCATTTTCGACACGGTGGGCTCAGTGCCCAACTGGATATTACTGCTTCAAAATACTTTATCAGGCATCATCAATGTTGAACTAAAAAAGAAAGCCTGCCAGGTCGAAATTCCCCTGGTCCATTTGAATTAATTTTACGTCCTGGAAATCGATCGTCCGGCATAAAAAACTAAGGCAAGTATCCTACTTATCCAAGCCATGGCGACCTTTCAAAAAATTCTGGCCACCGACCAGAAAATTCTTCTGGCAAATTTTTTAAGGGTCTACACCATTCACGGTGTTCAGTATTTCGTTACCCTCCGGGAAAATTATGTCTTCCTCTGTCATTTCTCAATGATTGTAACAACTGATGGATGGCGGATTTTTGATTCCCAGGGCCTGCCTGCCGGGATCATCAAACTCGAGAAAGATCTTTCCATGATGATCTCCGAACAAACTACAGAGACGACTTCCATATAAAAAAGCACGGCCGCAAATACGAGACCGTACTCCCCTCTTTTAATTTAGTCGGCATATCGCCCGGCAAATTCAGGGGAAACCAATAAATTGTTGTTTCAAATAAACTCTATGGCTTATATCATTATCGAACTGCCGATGGAAGAAAAGGACGGCTACTCTTTTGCAGAATTCAACCGCAAACAATTTGAAGAAGAAAAAGGCATCAGCCTCTATGGCGAGCCGGTTCGGGCCGAAACAACCGAAGGAAAACTCATCCTGGTGTTCGAGGGAGAAAAGATAAAAAGAAAGCCAGCGATGGGGTTTACGTTTCCTGTTAGTCCGGAATTGTAGTACCTTAGAAATGAATTATGTACCACTCCGATTTAAGTAAAGAAATACAGTACCTCCAGACCCAACTCAATTTTAAAAGACAAAAGTTGACTGAACTTTTGAAAAAAAAAGAACAGTCAGACCGGATCGATGATCTGTACGAAGAGATCAGGGAAGTGGAACTCAAACTTCAGGTCTGCTTTGAAGAGCAGAGAACACAATCAGAAAACTGATTCACCAACAGATTCAATAAAAAAGGGCCGTGAGGCCCTTTTTTTATTTAGAAAGTTTTCATTTTATCGCGATAGAATTGAGCCTTGTCCGGCTGTTTTTTGTGATCATAATAATCAGCCAGGGCTTCAGCCATCTTTCTTTGATTGACCTTGTCCTGCGTTTTCATACTGGGTTGAGCCGCGTACAGGTCATATCCTTTTTGAGAATAGAGAAGCAGGTCTTCATATTTCTGATTGAGCTTTGCAATAAGATCTTTTCTCTTTGCAGCATCGGCTGGTGTGTTTCCTTTGATGGCCCTTTGCGCATCTTCAAGATCAAAGATCTGGTTGTATATGTGCTGCGACATTACAAAATTCGCCAGAGGTGACTGGGGATTGAGCTTCACAGCCTGGTCCAGTGCTTTTTGCGTACGCTCCTGACGAGCGGCATAATCAGCAGGCTTCTTGTCAAAGGTGTACGTATAGTTGAACAACTCAATTGCATAGTCCATAGCCAGCGGATAGTTGTCCGGATATTTTTGCAGCATCTCCTCGTAACGCGCCAGTCGCTTGACGGTATCTTTTCCCGGATCATTGGCATTGAATTCAAGACTTACCCAGTAGTCATCATCAGGAAAAAGCTGTTTTCCAAGCGCTAGGTATTTGTCCGCCTTTGCCTGGTTATTCTTGGTAAGATAATATTGCGCCAGCAGACCATAGATCTCACGGTATTCTTTGGAACTGAGTTTTGCATCAGCAAGTGTTTCGAAATAAGGAATGGATTCATCTTCCTTTTTCGCGAGCCAGGCTGATGATGCGGTGAGGTTCACCAGTTGCGTGTCGAGTGCAGGGAAAGAAAAACCATTGTAGGCATAACCCTTTTTGTAAATATATTCTTCCAGCTCCATGGCGTTTTTCATACGCCCATAAGCTGCTGCATAATCTTTTGCATTATAGGCCTTGATACCCCTGTTGTAATTGATGTCGTATAGCTGAAACAGACCCACATTCTGATCGAGGGTCATCATGATATTTTTTGGATCGAGCTGCTGGTATTTTTTAAATGCATCGAAGGCTTCTTTGCCCGCGTCATAAGTGAGGGTTCCCGTAGAATCCTGGCGGGCCAGTTCTGCGTAGATCTTTCCTTTGTAATACCAGGCATTGGCATTGGACTGGTTCTTGGGATCGGCCAGGAATTTGTCGATTTTATCCTTGGCTTCATCATACTTTCCTTTGCTGATTTTTTCCTGCACATCATCTAGTTTTTGTGCAAAAAGCAGCTGGGCGGATGCGGCAAGCAATACTGTCAATAAGAGTTTTCGCATTGTTTGTTTTTTTAAATAAAACGATTATGGAAGAGGGGTCTCTTCTTCAGATGGATTTTCCGGCAAATTGGTTGTTTCGGGTGGAGAAACCACCGCAGCAATTTCTTCCGCCACCTGCACATCGATCTTGGTAATGGCGGCAATTTCATCGCCTTCATCAATACGGATCAATTTCACGCCCTGTGTAGCCCTTCCCTGCTCACTGATATCCGATACCTTCATCCGAATGGTCACACCGCTTTTACAGGTGATCATCAAATCTTCTTTCTGTGCTACGTCCATCATGCCTACCAGTCTTCCCGTTTTGTCCGTAACATTGATCGTCTTTACACCTTTGCCACCACGGTTGGTAACACGGTATTCGTCTACGGGTGTGCGTTTGCCAAATCCTTTTTCACTTACCACCAGCACAGTCCTTCCATCAGGGTTCTCGAGGTTAACACAGAGAAGACCTACCACCGCATCGCCCTGATTGTCTACTTCAATGCCCGCTACGCCAATGGCCCCACGTCCTGTTGGCCGCACCTTGCTTTCATGAAAGCGGATGGCTCTTCCCGAGGCCACTGCCATCATGATCTCACAATTGCCGTCGGTAAGTTTTGCTTCCAGGAGCTGGTCACCTTCTAAAATGGTAATGGCATTGATACCGGTTTGACGCGGACGGCTGAAATCGGCCAGCGCGGTTTTTTTGATAATGCCCTTCTGGGTACAAAGAATAATGTAATGACTGTTCACAAATTCCACGTCTTCGAGATTGGCAATGTCTATGATCGCCCGGACCTTGTCGTCAGAAGAAATTTGTAAGAGGTTTTGAATCGCCCTTCCCTTGCTGTTCTTTTCTCCTTCCGGGATCTGGTATACATTAAGCCAGTAGCACCTTCCCTTTTCTGTAAAGAACAACATGGTGTGATGGGTAGACGCGACGAAAAGATGTTCAATATAATCTTCATCGCGGGTGCGTCCGCCAACAGCTCCTCTCCCGCCTCTTTTCTGCGCGCGGAATTCAGTGGCCGAAGTTCTTTTAATATATCCAAAATGAGAAATGGTGATCACCACATCTTCTTCCTTGATAAGGTCTTTAATGCTCACCTCATTATCGAGATAAGTGATCTCTGTCTTTCTCTGGTCGCCAAATTTTTCTTTTACTTCCAGCAGCTCATTGCGAATGATGTCATAGCGCTTGGATTCATTGGCGAGAATATCATTTAGATGCGCGATCAGTTTCATCAGTTCATCATACTCCTGTTTGATCTTATCCCTTTCCATCCCAGTAAGGCGTTGCAGACGCAATTCCAAAATGGCCTTGGCCTGGATCTCGTCGAGCCCCCAACCGGCATTCACCAGGTTGTCGCGGGCAATATCGGGAGTAGATGATGCGCGGATCAATGCAATCACTTCATCGAGGTGATCGAGCGCGATGAGATAACCCTGAAGAATATGCGCTCTTTTTTCTGCTTCCCTCAATTCGAACTGCGTACGCCGGTACACAACTTCATGGCGGAAGTCAACGAACTCGCTGATCAACTCGCGAAGGTTAAGAATGCGCGGCCTTCCTTTTACAAGGGCCACGTTATTGATGCCATAGCTGGTTTGAAGCTCGGTGTATTTATACAGCTGGTTAATGACCACATTGGCCACTGCGTCGCGCTTGAGGTCTATTACAATTCGGGTACCTTCCTTGTTGTTGGATTCGTTGTTGACATGGGCTATGCCTTCGATCAGTTTCTCATTCACTAACTGACCAATCCGGTCGCACAAGGCATCACGGTTCACCTGGTAAGGAACTTCGGTGACGATGATCTGTTCCCTTCCGCTTTTCTTGGTATCGAGGTGAATTTTGCCGCGAAGCACGACCCTTCCCCTTCCAAAATGAAATGCAGCCTTGATGCCTTCCATTCCATAAATAGTTCCACCGGTCGGAAAATCCGGCGCCTTAACATACTGCATCAATTCTTCAACAGTGATCTCACGGTTGCTGATATAGGCAATACAACCATCTACTACTTCACTGAGGTTATGAGGCATCATGTTGGTGGCCATTCCCACGGCAATACCACTCGATCCATTGAGAAGGAGTTGCGGAATGCGTGCAGGAAGCACCGTGGGTTCCTGTAGTGAGTCATCGAAATTGAGCTGGAAGTCTACCGTTTCTTTTTCAATGTCCTGCAACATGGCCTCGGCCATTCTTTCCATACGTACTTCGGTGTACCGCATGGCCGCCGGACCATCACCGTCCTGGCTACCAAAGTTTCCCTGTCCGTCAACCAGGGTGTAACGCATGCTCCATTCCTGGGCCATGCGCACCATGGCATCGTATACAGAAGCATCGCCGTGCGGGTGATATTTACCCAGCACCTCTCCTACGATACGGGCCGATTTTTTAAAGGGGCGATTGTGGGCCATGCCCAGTTCATTCATGGCATGAAGGATACGGCGGTGCACAGGTTTGAGGCCGTCGCGAACATCGGGAAGGGCGCGGCCAACGATCACGGACATAGAATAATCTATGTAAGCCGTTTTCATTTGTTCCTCGATGTTGACTGGTATAATTCGATTGATATCGTTCGTTTCCTGAGGTTGAAAATTTTCTTCCATTCTTACAGCTTGATACAGTAAAATTTAAGGTCAGCAAATGTACCTTATTTCACCCTAAGAACCTTAGCGCCCGCCTGTTTTTAAGGACATATTATCACTGTTTTAAAAAGCCCATTTTCCAGGCTTATTTTTCCTCTGTTTTTCAACAATAGAAGGAACCTGGCCTGGTATTTTTATACTTCCCCGCGGAAACTCACGTACTATGGAACGGTATCAATTATTAAGGGACAATCAGCAATCAGGTCCTTTTTCCCTGGAAGAATTAAGTCGCATGGCTCTGGGGCCCACAGA
>JBJMLU010000109.1:0-22085 GCA_045805145.1 Flavisolibacter sp.
GAATGGATACATTTTGATTTTTTTTGCTTCTTCCAAAAACAAAAAACAGGGAAGCCAGAATCACTACTGTAGTTAGGCTAAGAGCGGCAAGGAGTTGTTTGCTTCCTTTGCCTTTGAGTAAAAATTTTTTTGACTTCTTCTTATGGAGCCAGTCTGCATATTCCTGTTTTAGATCTTCCAGTGATCGGGCGTATTTGACCTGGGTCTCACCCTGCTGTTCTTCTTTTTGCTGGGCATATGCCTGAACACGCAGATAAAGATCGGCAGCCTTCTTCTCCAATTTTTCTGCAGTTAATTCTTCTTCTTTGTTTTCCGCAGAAACCGGCTCCATCGAAGGCAGGGCATTTACAGGAGGATTGGAGGTTTGACGTCCGGCTTGTGAAGCTGGATGTGGTTGACGAGTTGCAACGAGTGTATCTTTTTGCGTTTCGGGATTTTCGAGATAAGGTTTGAGGGCTTCGATTTCAGATGGATAACGCCATCCTGCGCTTCGCCCTTCTACCCAGATTAGGTCAAAAGGTTTTAAGGAGAGTTGTAGCAGCTCTTCGAGTGAAAACGGACCTTTTTCTTTATTGTCCCGGAGAATGCGGTATATCTGATGCATAGGCTCGCTACCATGAGATAGCAAAATTTAATCCACAATTACAGGCAAGACCCAAAAGGAGCCTCATCTGTGTCAAAGTCATGTTATTTTGGGGAAAAAGGCGATCGAATGTTGATATCAATGAAGATTTTTAGTCCTTGTTTCATTGTCCAGACCTATTCTTTATTCGCCGGCTGCTGTTGCAATAACCTTTCTTCGATCACCTGCTTCAATACATTTTTGGGAAGTGCTCCTTTTTGAACCATCAGGGAACCATCAACCGGAATGAATAATAATGTAGGAATACTTTGAATTCCGAATAGTCCGGAAAGTTCTGCCTCCTTATCTGTATCTACTTTATAGATCAGAAGCCTTCCTGAATATTGAATGGAGAGTTCTTCCAGTACCGGTGCCACAGCTTTGCAGGGACCACACCAGTCGGCGTAGAAGTCAATGATTGCGGGAACATTGTCTTTATACTTCCATTGCTCTTCTTTTTCATAATCAAAGATCTTTTCTTTAAAACCAGCTGCATCAAGTTGTATTGTACCCATGCCAATTAAAAGGCAAACAGGGTGCCACAGCTCACGTAGATTTCCGATAATTCTCTTTTGATGCGCATATTTCCCCTGGTTTTCAGCTGAATTCGTGCTTCTTTACGATGAATCTAAAGGATTTATACGCCTTAATTTTTCATCGAAAGAAGATTGCAATTTTAACAACTCCATGGTACTTTAGTGAACGAAAACTGATCCACTAACCAATAAATGAAAAGCCATGCCGCGCCAAAATTTTCTCTCCCGTGAATCCTTTGTAATGGCCACGGAGAAACAAACCAAAGACAGTATCTTATCCATTCCAGCCTTTGCCACCAACATCAAACTGATTGAAGAGAACAAGATGATTGAGATCATCCGTTTTTCTTACGAGATGCCGGTGAAGCACACACAGTATTTAATAGATGTGACCATAATGCCCCTGAATGAACAATACATCAGGGTCAGTTTACATGGCAGGCATGCAAACGGCAAAACCTTTCATAATGACGCTGACATGGCCATTGCTCTTCACGATTTTGAATCAGCTATTCAGGCTGCACTCAAAGAAGATGCTTCACTGTACAAGCCTTTCGAGCCAAAAGTAAGCAGCTCAAAAAAATTAATGCAGTTTACAACTACCGTTGCCGCATCGGTTGGAGTTTTCTTCCTGAGAAAGAAGCTTTCCTGATTGATCTATGTAGAACATCCGTACCCCCGACTTGTCGGGGGTTTTTTTTATCACGGATTTCACGGATTAAATTCGGATTTCACGGATGGATAAAATGATGACCATGAATGACAATTTCATAGAAACCTGCTCTCCCTAATTCCAAATTCCCAATTCCAAATTCCAAATTCCACCTTGGTACCTCAATACCCTAATACCTTCATACCCCAGTACCATCCATTTTCATCTGAAGATCACATAGCAGAAGAGAGTTGACAGTTCATCAAGAAAAACATGCCTGTGGTGTAAAGCAATCCTCGGTGGGAATTTGTAGATTTAATTTGGCATATGCGTCGAAGCTTTTTCATCCGTTATAAATTTTATCATCTCCTGATCTGGATGATAGTGGCTTTGGTTTGGTATTATCTCCGGTATCAGGACTACTCCACCACGCGCAAGGCCATTGACGTAAGCCTGATCAAAACCATTGACCTGGCCCTGATGGTATATGTTGCCAACTACCTGCTCATTCCTTTTTTTCTGTATAAAAAAAGATATGCCTGGTTTGTATGCTCTTTCATTGCCATGATCGTCACCAGCAGTATTTACAAAATGTATCTGCTCGGTAAGATTACCAACAACCCTGCCTTAATGCACCTTTCGGGCGATATCAAAACAAGGATCTACGATAATGTAATCCCTCATTTTTTTTTGGTGATTGCAGGAGTTTCTATCAAACTATTATTTGATTATACGCAGGTGCAAAAGCGCCTGACAGAGGTGGCCAAAGAAAAAGCGGAAGCAGAATTGAATTTTCTCAAATCACAGATCAACCCGCATTTCGTTTTTAATTCACTCAACGCCATCTATTTTTTGATTGACAGGAACAATGTCAGGGCGCGCGAAGCACTCCACAAATTTTCCGACATGTTGCGCTACCAGCTATATGAAGTAAAAGATGAAAAAATTCCGATTGAAAAGGAAATAGCTTACCTCAAAGATTATATCGGACTGCAGCAATTGAGAAATGATCATTGCTCGGTGGAGTTGCAATTGCAGGACGATATGAAAAGTTTTTCTATCGAACCTTTATTGTTGATCCCCCTGGTGGAAAATTCATTCAAGCACCTCTCGCATTTCAACAATGGAAAAAAGAACGAGATCAGGATTGGCCTAACGAGGCAGAACGGAGAAATGAATTTTGCCGTTCGCAACACCACAGAAGGAGGCGGAAATGAACTGAAAAAACAGGGCGGTATCGGACTGAAAAATGTAAGGCGAAGACTGGAACTATTGTATCCGCAAAAACACCAGTTCAGGATTTCTGAAAACGGCGGTTGGTTTGATGTTCACCTCAAAATTAAAATGGACCTCTGATGCTTCCGATCAGCTGTATCATTATCGACGACGAGCCCCTGGCCCGAAAGGGTCTGAAAGAATATATTGCGGATGTAGACTTTCTTCATCTTGAAGGAGTGTACGACATGCCACTGAAAGCAACGCAGTCAATTTCTGAAGGAAGCACACAGTTGATTTTTCTCGATATCCAGATGCCGAAGCTAACCGGAATCGATTTTCTTAAAAGCCTGCAGCATCCACCCCCCGTAATCTTTACTACCGCGTATCCGCAGTATGCATTGGAGGGCTATGAACTCAATGCACTTGATTACCTGGTGAAGCCTATTTCTTTTGAAAGATTCCTGAAGGCCGCGTGGAAGGCAAAAGAATATTATGAAGTGAGACAAAAGAATCTTGTAGAAGGTGATCTTCAAAAAACTGAATTCTTTTTTGTAAAAGCAGACAATAAGCTGGTGAAGATTCAGTTCCGTGATATTTTATTTGTAGAAGCTTTGCAGAATTACGTGGCCATCCATATGGCCGGAAAAAAACTGATCACCTATCTCACGTTTAAATCCATTGAGGAATATTTACCCGCCGACAGGTTTATCAAGACCCATAAATCTTTTATCGTCTCTGCCGATAAGGTGGAGCAGATTGAAGGAAACGAGATTCGAATTGGAGAACACCATATCCCTGTGAGCCGAAGCAACCGCGAAGAAGTGCTGGAGAAATTACTCAATGGGCGTTTTCTCAAAAGATAACCGGGTATTTGTTTGATGGGGCCATATCCCGGATTTCATCTGAGGCCAAAGATTGTAAATTGCATCATGACCAATGAGGAGAAAAAATTTCTGAACAGGGCCATCGAACTTTCACGTGAGGGAATGCAAAGCGGCAAGGGCGGACCTTTTGGATGCGTAATTGTAAAAGACGGAAACATTATTGGAGAAGGATGCAACCAGGTAATAGCGAATAATGATCCTACAGCCCATGCAGAAGTAGTGGCCATTCGAAAGGCTTGCGATTCTTTAAAAAATTTTCAACTAACTGGTTGTGATCTCTATGCCAGTTGCGAACCCTGTCCCATGTGTCTCGGTGCAATTTACTGGGCCCGTCCAAGAAGAGTGATCTACGCCAATACAAAAATGGACGCAGCCTCGATTGGATTTGATGACCAGTTTATTTATGACGAGATTGAAAAAACGGAAGAACGAAGACAGATCCTTTTTATTCATCATCCTCACAGCACAGCACTCGAAGTTTTCTCCGACTGGAAAAAAATGGAAAACAAAACCGTTTACTGATACACGTTATGGTCCGTTTCAAAGCCACTATGCAAAAATTTGGTCAGCAAGGTGAGAAAACCGGCTGGACCTATATTACGATCCCTGCATCCCTTGCAAAAAAATTAAATCCTTCCAACAAAAAAGCTTTTCGTGTTAAGGGAAGTCTGGATCAATATGAGTTTCACCAGGTAAGCCTGGTGCCGATGGGTGAGGGCAATTATATTATGGCTATTAATGGAACTATGAGAAGGGCCATTAGAAAACAACATGGAGCAGAAGTAGTAGTAAAGATGGAGATGGATCAGGCAGAAATAAAAGCTCCCCCTGAACTCATGGAATGCCTTGCAGACGAGCCCCGGGCTTTGGAACGTTTCAAGGGTCTCACGATGTCACATCGAAATTATTTCATCAAATGGATCACCACTGCAAAAACCGATGCCACAAGGGCCAGGCGCATTGCTGCCACCATCAATGCTCTTGAAAGAGCCTGGGACTTTGGACAGATGATTCGCGCGCTCAAGAAAGATGACCGATGAAAGTTGATAGTTGATAGTTGGTAGTTGGTAGAAGGGATTATTTGTAATAGTTAGGATTTGACCTTACGGACAGTGTCAGACAAGTTTAAACTCGTCGTACAAAGAACTCCATTAAATATTTTCTTGGCAATGCCCCTTCACAAATAAAAGGGGATTGACAGGAAAATATTTGATCCGACAGGATCAAGTCTTCAAAGCAAAGTCTGTAAGAGCAACTACTGAGTTTTACAGATTATTAATTCTTGGTTCTTTTGCTGCCAACTGTGTTTTCGTGTTCAACTTCCATCCATTTCCCTTCTATCAACTACAAACTATTTACCAGCAACTTTCCAATTGATGATTTCATAGAAACCTGCTCTGTCCCAATTCCCAATTCCTCTTTGGCCACCGAAGCCTTGGCGTAGGTGGCAATTCCACCTCAATACCTTAATACCGCAATTCTCAAACCCTATCCATCTTCTCCATCTGTAATCTCACTCCCCACCTTGTCGGTGGAATCTGTGTTTTTCGAAGCATCGTTTTTGTCCTGCTGAACATTTTCATTCGCCCTTGGATTGGGATTCCTCGCAATTTCTGTTGCTGGAATGACTGCGGGTCCCTGGTGGCTGGAATTGTTATTTTTTGTCGTGGTCTTTTGTCCCCCTGGCATATCGTTGTTTTGAGTAGTTTCGAAAAATGTTATGCCAACCATTCATTTGATTATTAGGGGAAAAGTCCAGGGCGTTTTTTATCGGGCTAGTGCGCGGGAAGTGGCCGAACGGACCGGCATCACCGGATGGGTAAAGAATACGGAAGAAGGTGATGTGGAGATGGTGGTCACCGGCACTACCGATCAACTCTCTCTATTCAAAGACTGGTGCCGGAAGGGTCCTCCGGAGGCAAAAGTTACTGCCGTTGAAGAGAAATCATTACCCGACCAAGCCTTTGAGCGGTTCCGTATTGTTCGTTATTAAGTAATTGAAGTAAAGGTATTAGGGTATTAGGGTATTGAGGTATTGAGGCGGAATTGCCACCTACGCCAAGGCTTCGGTGGCCAAAGAGGAATTGGGAATTAGGGGAAAGAACAGTTTTCAAATACAAATTTTGATTGGATCGTCTTTGATTCGTCAGGGTTTTGGCCTCCAGGAAGGCGAATTCCGTTCAGTAAATTTTGAATTTCCATTAAACATTTTTGCAATACGGAAGAGATTGCTTATCCAGTTTATTGCACAAAATGTTGATTTCTATAGCAAAAATTACACACTAACTCTACAATTCCCCTTTAAAACACTTAGGCATCATTTTGTTGGGGAAGCCACTAAACCAACGCAATTGTTAACCTTTTAAATCTAGAGTGTTATGCCAGAAACAGATCAAACCGTACAAACAGAAAATCAAAATAGTGAAAGACAGGATGAAATGAACCGGCGTTTTGAGTCAGCGAGCGATCAGCAAGCTAATTCTGAAATGAATTCTGACACCGATACTGGTGCGCGCGGAAAAAACGATGGAAACCGTGGTTCATCCAATCGTGGCTTTGCAGCTATGAGTCCGGAAAGACAAAAACAAATTGCCAGCGAAGGTGGCCGTGCTGCCCACAAGCAGGGCGTGGCGCATGAATGGAACAGCGATGAAGCAAGAAAGGCAGGCAGAAAAGGCGGGCAGATCGTTAGTCAGAACCGCGAGCACATGAGCGAAATAGGAAGAAGAGGTGGTCAGAGCTCCGGTGGCAGGCGAAACAGAAGTCAGCAAAATGAAAGCAGTGAATGATTTGGTGTTGATGGTGGCTTAATGATGCGACTGGAACTGGTGCCAGGCGTTTTATTTCGTCTTATCCCCGCTAAATTTCTGCGCTCTCCTTTCTGCGCGATTATTCTCTCTTTCAGGATTTATCTACTTCATCAAACGCAGGATCCGCATTGGGATCCTTTTCAGTATCCGTCCTGAAATTATCTGCACCTGTTTTGGTCAGCTCCTGGTTGTCTTCATCCGTTTCGCTCTTGCTGATGGTACTGGTGCCAGGCTGAACTCCGGAGCGGTCGCGCAAATCCGGATCATTTTTTCTTCCTTCTTCGGCCGGCTCGTTGCGGCGTGGTTGTTCGATGGAACTCATAAAAATTATTTTCCTACAGAACAAAAAACGCATGCCATGGAAATTTTTTTAAAATCTGCCGAATAACTCGTCCGGGAACAGGAATTTTCATTTTCTTTGGTCAAATTGAACGTTTCAATATCATGCAAATGAAAAACTTGGTGCTCCTCTTTTTGGCTGCCTTTTGTTTTGGATGCGGCGGCGGCTCTTCACAAATTGAAAAAAAATCAAACGATTCTACAACAACCGCCAGCAATGACGCCACAAAACCTGTTGAGCGTCCAACTCTTGACACGGCACGCTACGATTCGCTCCAGAAATACCTGGCCAATGGTGATACCACAGGACGGTGGCCGGTAAAACATGCCTATCCACTTCCAGGCGCTATCCTTCCTTTCCACCGCATCGTGGCATACTACGGTAATCTTTATTCCACCAGGATGGGTGCTCTGGGCAAATGGCCCAAGAAACAAATGATTGCGAACCTGCTCTCTGAAGTAAAAAAATGGAATGCTGCCGATAGTGTGATCCCTTCTATTCCTGCTCTCCATTATATTGCCGTCACGGCCCAGGGTGCTGCTGGAAAGGACGGAAAATGGCGTTATCGCATGCCTATGAGCCAGATTGATACGGTACTCAATTGGGCAAAAGAAATCAATGCGCTTGTATTCATCGATATCCAGGTTGGACTCAGCGATGTTCAAACCGAAGTTCCTCTTTTTGAAAAATATTTGTCGATGCCCAATGTGCACCTGGGTATTGATCCGGAGTTTGCGATGAAAGCGAAGGGCGGTAAAAGACCCGGAAGTGTGATCGGTACACTCGATGCCTCGGATATCAATTTTGTGGGAGACTATCTCACCAAGCTGGTACAAAAGAATCACATTCCTCCAAAGATCCTGATGGTTCACCGTTTCACTCAAGGCATGGTGACCAACTACAGCAAGATCAAACTGCATCCGGAACTGCAGATCGTAATGGATATGGATGGATGGGGATTCCCCGGGAAGAAAAGAGATACCTACTACAGCTGGATCTCTCCTCAACCAGTTCAATTCACAGGCTTCAAACTGTTTTATGTAAACGATACTGAAAAATCGGGGCAAAAAGAAATGATGTCGCAGAAAGATGTATTGAGCCTGAGACCAAGGCCTATTTATATTCAGTATCAGTGAGAGAAGAAGCTTTTAGCTAATGGCTGGTTGCTGTTAGCTGTTAGCTCGCCAGCCAAGAGCTGCGAGAAGTTAAAGAGTTTAGAGAAGGAAAGAGTTTTAACGCTCTTTCCTTTTTTTTCATTGATGTTTGAAAAGAATCGTTAGACTCAGGATCTACCAGAAACTAGTGATGCATTTTCGAATAGACCATCACAAACCCGATAATGAGGAGGAGCAGGATAATCACCATCGATATGAGCAGCCAGGGCTCGAGTCGGAGTTGTAATTTTTCCCTGAATCTTTTTTTCTTTTCGGTGCGATCTCGCAGGTCCTGATTGAGTTGATTCACCAGAAGGCTGATGTCTTTCTTGTTTTTGAAATTTTGAAGACCTTCCATCGCGTCAGAATCAAATTCATGATCCATCATCTGCTTTTCCACCTGGTGCTGTTCTTCGGCAGACAGCTTTCCCTGCAGGTAACGTAAAATTATTTCCTGATCAAAGTCGGGATTAAGATTGGATAATATGTCTTTCAGGTCTTCACTCATTTTTTCCCTTCCCCCTGTTTCATTTTTCTTTCGATGATATTCCGGAGATTTCTTTTTCCGTTCTGGATATAACTTTTCACCTGCATCATGCTAAATCCTGTTTTCTCCGAAATCTGGTTATAGCTGTTTTTTTTGAGATAAAACAAAATTACACATTGCTTTTGCTCTTCACCGAGTTCATTCAGTGCTTCTTCCAGCAGTTCATAGGTCTTTTCATTCAGAAAAAGCTCCTGCTTGTCGGCATGAGGATCTGCTGGCATGTACTCGGAAAACTCACGGATTGTTTTTGCGTTCCTGTCCCTCAGTAACATCAGGCAATGATTCTTTGCCACCATGTACAACCAGGATTTAAAATATTCTATTTGGTATTTGCCCGCCTCGGTCAGCACTTTCAAAAAGATCTGCTGCACACAATCCCTTGCTTCCTGTTCATTTTTTAAATACTTCATGCATACACCCAACAGCAGCAAAGTGTATCGTTGCAACAATATGCCCAGCCATTTCTGGTCATGTTCCTGGTAATACTGCTCCAGCAACGCGGCATCACTCATATGGTCATAGGTGTTGGTCATAGAAAACAGATGTGAGATGTGGGATGTGGGATGTGGGAAGAGAACATAGATGATAGAAGACTCCGATGATTCCTATATTATCACATTTCACCTCTCTCATCCCTCAACTCACATCTCACATCCCACATCACACATCTTTTCTTAATGATGCAAACTTTGCAAATTTGCATAATCAAAATCATTATCAGTCCAATTTTATGAATTATGCAATCTGCACTGTTGCTGCAGCACCTGTTAGAAAGGAAAATGCACACCGCTCCGAAATGGTGAACCAGCTTCTTTTTGGTGAGCGCATGGAAGTGCTGGAAGAAAAAGAAGAATGGTTTCGCATTCGTTCCCTGTACGATGGGTATGAGGGCTGGCTCACTAGCCATCTGATCACAACCATCGAGGCTGCATGGGCAGAAGAACCGGTCAGGCTGGTGGCATCAGGTCTTATCAATCCACTTACCCTTCCCGACCAACTGGTGAATATTCCCATGGGATCGGAGCTCACTGGTTATGATGAAGAAACAAGACTGCTATGGAATGGACAGTATAAATATCATGGCACTGTTCGGGATATAAAAAGAGGCTATGATGCAGACCTGTTTCGGAAAATTATACATGCCTGGATGAATGCACCCTATCTATGGGGCGGGAAAACCATGATGGGCGTGGATTGCAGCGGATTTGTGCAAACGATCTTTAAGCTGATGGGAATACAATTAAAAAGAGACGCCTGGCAACAGGCCGAACAGGGAAGTGAAACAAATCTCGATCAGAGCAAAGAAGGAGACCTTGGATTTTTTTGCAATGAAAAAGGGAGAGTAACCCATGTGGGTATCATCGTTGGAGGAGCAGAAATTGTTCATGCTTCCGGAAAAGTGCGCAGGGACCGGCTCGATGAGAAAGGGATCGTCAATCGTGACAATAACAAACGAACCCACACGCTTTATTCAATCAGAAGATTTTTTTGAATGCACGAACAATTACCTCGTCCCATCCCAGCATCTTGAAAGCAGTATAGAACAATACGACGGCAAAAATTCTTTTCAGGGTAATTTCTGAAATGGAAAGCGCGAGCTTGCTTCCCAAAAATCCACCCAGCAAAAACCCCACGGCCATAATGCCTACGTATTTAATGTCGATATATCCTTTGCTGTAATAACTGAACACGGCAAGTATCCCAATGGGAAGGAGCAAGAGTCCCAGCGAAGTTCCCTGGGCTTCATGCTGAGTGAATCCAAGAAAATAAACCAGGGCTGGAACAATGATAATTCCTCCTCCAACTCCTATGAGACCACTGAGTACCCCTGCCAGAAGTCCAATCAGAAGAAGCATCAGGATAATCTGTGTCGACATTTTTGAATTTTTTTTGGGCATCCGCTATGCGAATTTTTGTTTGTAAAAATTTATGGCTTCATCAATGATCTGATAAGCTATTTCCTTTTCCTGGAAATCTTCAATGATTACCTGTTTGTTCTCGAGCACCTTGTACTGCTCAAAATAATTCCGGAGTTCGGCAATAAAATGTTTGGGCATTTCGCCAATGGAGGAAATATGATTCACGGATGGATCCTTGGTGGCTACTGCAATGATCTTGTCGTCTTTTTCTCCCGAATCAATCATCTGCATATTGCCGATCACGGTTGCCTGAACAAGGCAAAGCGGTTGAATAGACTGCGAACAAAGAACCAGTATATCAAGTGGATCATTGTCATGTCCCAGCGTTTGTGGTATAAATCCGTAGTTCACCGGATAATGAAAAGATGAATAGATGACGCGATCGAGTTTCAACAATCCTGTTTCCTTGTCAATCTCATACTTGGTCCTTGAACCCTGGGGAATCTCGATCATGGCATTGACCACTTCAGGTGCTTTTTTGCCGTAGCTGGCGCCATGCCAGGGATGCAGGACATTGATTGTTCGCATAATTATTTTTTTGATTGATAATAGATCACATCAACGTTTTCCAGGGTGATCAGTCCTCCTTTTCCGCATTGATCGAAGAGCGCTTTCACCACCACAAGAAATTCATTGATCTTTTCCGTATGGTCTACAATTTCAATCACCATGGGAAGGTCTTCCGATAATTCAATGAGCTTTGCCCGGTGCAAATGACTACTGGCACCAAACGACATTAGTCCTTTGAGCACGGTCCCGCCTGCGAGGCCATTTGCTCTTGCTGCGTAAATGATCTTTTCATAAAGCGGGTCATGCCCGATTCTATCCGCTTCGCCCAGGAAGATGCGCAAGAGTTTTGATTGGCCGGCCAATTCCATATCAGATGATTTTGGTGATCAGGTTGCCTGCAAAAACAGCCAGGATACCGAAGATGACACTTCCTGCTGTATACAACAGAAAATAAATCTGGTCGCCCGAGCGAAGCAGTCCCACATTCTCAAAAGCAAAAGTGGAGAAAGTAGTGAACCCTCCGCAAAATCCGGTGACCAACATTAGTCTGGTCTGAGGAGTAAGGATATCTGTTTTTTCTCCCAGGGCATAGAAGATACCAATCAGCAGGCATCCAAAAATATTGATCAAAAAAGTAGCCAGCGGAAAACTATGCTGCCAGGATTCATTGATCCATTTTTGGCAGAGATAGCGCAACACACTTCCTGACGCGCCTCCGAGAGCCACGAGCAGCAGGTTAATGAGCATGTCGGGTTGTATCGTTTGGAAGAAAAGAATATTTAAGATCCACCAGCCACTGGCCATCGATGCGGACCACCTTGACGGAATCTCTTTGGTTTTTATAAGAGTTGGAATAATTCACGATGGTCACACTGTCGTTCAGCTTTCTGGAATCATAGAGGTTGATGGATGCTTCATGATAATTCCGTTTTTCATCGCGCTTTTCATTTTTATAAAAGTCTTCAATGCTGTTCAGCCGCTCATTGTTGGATGAATCTTTCAGCATGAATTTTTTTGCTTCATTCCAGTTGCGATCAAGTGCTGCACGAATAAAATTTCGGGCTGCATCCATATCATTCTCGGATGCAGGGGTTTCGCCCTTTCCGCCTCCACTGTTGTTGCAGGCAGCAAGCATTTGCAGGCAAAGGCTACAAAAAAAGACCAGTCTTTTCATGCAGCAAAGTAAGGGAATTAGGTATTAGGTATTGGGGTATTGGGGGATTAAGGTGGAATTGGGAATTGGGAATTTGGAATTGGGAATTTGGTGGAACATGGTTTCTATGAAATCGTCGGTCAGTGAAATCCTTTCCTAATCTGTGTCCTTCTTTGTCTGCGGTTTGCCTCAAATAAAAAAAGCGCCTCCGGAGAAGCGCTTGTATGAATTGTTGTTTGGAAAATCAGTCACGGTCACGATCGTAGTATCTTCTTTCTTTTCTTTCCTTTTTTTCTGCTTCTTCTATTTCCTGTTCTCTCTGGCCTTCCTTGTCATAGGCTTTCAGAATGGCTTTGACCAGTTTATGACGAACTACGTCTTCTTCATCCAGCTCAATATATCCGATACCATCAATGTTGCGAAGGATGCGGCTTGCCTTAAAAAGACCGCTCTTCTGATTGCGCGGCAGGTCCACCTGCGTAAGGTCACCAGTGATGATGGCCTTGGCATTGGCGCCAATCCGTGTCAGGAACATTTTGATTTGAAGGTCTGTGGCATTCTGGGCTTCATCAAGAATGATAAAGCAATTGTCCAGTGTACGTCCGCGCATATAGGCCAGGGGCGCGATCTCGATGGTGCGCGTGGTCATGTAGTATCCCAGTTTATCGGCAGGGATCATATCATCCAGCGCATCATAAAGAGGACGCAAATAAGGGTCGATCTTTTCCTTGAGGTCACCGGGCAGGAAACCCAGGCTTTCGCCGGCTTCCACAGCAGGGCGGGTCAGCACGATCTTCTTCACCGCTTTGTTTTTGAGGGCTCTAACAGCCATGGCTACCGCAGTATAGGTTTTACCAGTACCGGCAGGTCCTATGGCAAAGACGACATCATTTTTTTCAGCGGCGGTCACCAGGCGTTTCTGGTTGGCTGTGCGGGCACGTACCGTCTTTCCATTGGGACCGAAGACCAACACGTCGTTGGGATTGCGCTCCACAAAATTGTCGACAGTCTCGGCATCATCGCCGCCCAATATTTGTTCAAAATAATTCTCGCTCATGTGGCCATTTCTTTCTAGGTATTGCACGATGAGATCGATCTTTTCTTTTGCACCTTCTACCTGTTCAGGGGCCCCGCTCAGTTTTAATTGTGTACCGCGGGAAAGAATTTTCAATAGGGGGAATTTCTTTTTTAAGATATCCAGTTTACCGTTATTGACTCCAAAGAACTCTATAGGGTTAACGGTTTCAAGGTTGATAATTGTGTCTCTCAAATTCGTTGAGGTTTTTCGTTAAAAAATCCCGGGTGTACAGAAACCGAGCTTCTGTGCCGGATTAACGTTTTACTGTGCTTTTTACAAGATAAACAAAAGAAATTGGAATTCTTCTGCTTTCTTCTTTACCAGGTGTAAAAACTATGCCCGATTTGCAAATGGAAATGCTAAAACTTAAAGGCAGACATCAGACCTCAGACGACAGAAGAAATCGGCAATCGCAGATTATGATCTTAAGAGTTGTTTAGCATATAGCTTCCCACCTTTTAGATACCACCATTTATGAATCAGCCCCTCAGAGCCGATGATTTCCAATGAAAGATTGCGCAGATTGAAACTGGGCTTCACGGATGAAGAAAAAATTTCACCGCCTGATGATTTCATAGAACTCTATTCTCTCCCCAATTCCAAATTCCCAATTCCCAATTCCATTTAATACCTCAATACCTTAATACCCCAATACCCAACTATCTCTTAAGGGAAAATTCCCAATTCAGCATAGCTGGTTCCAACTTTATTAATGGCGACTACGTAAGCCGCTGTACGCATGTCGGGGATCTGGGGATTCTTTCTCCACTCGTCCATGATCTCTCGCGTTGCTGTGATCATGGTTTCTTCCAGTCCACTGTGCACCAGGTCTACTTCATCTGCGCCGTGCATGATGAACTGCCGTTCACGATCATTCACTCTTTTTCCTGTCAGTCCTTCGATCTGGCCGAGGATATGTTGATTCATGTTTTCGGTAAATCTTTTTTCCATCCTTCCGTACCGCACGTGGCTCAGGTTCTTTAGCCATTCGAAATAAGAAACCGTTACACCACCTGCATTGAGATACATATCGGGGACCACCAAGGTACCTTTTGTTACAAATACTTCATCGGCCTCCGGAGTCAGTGGACCGTTTGCGCCTTCACCAATGATCTTTGCTTTAACACGAAGCGCATTTTCACCATTGATCACATTTTCGAGCGCTGCAGGAACGAGGATGTCGCAATCGTATTCGAGTGCGTCTGTGTTCTTGGCAAAATTTTTCGCGCCCGCAAAATTGGTAATGGAGCCTGAATTCTTACGGTGCTCAAACACGGCATCAACATCCAGCCCGTTGTCATTGTATATAGCACCTTCATATTCGGCAAGCCCTATGATCTTTGCTCCGGCGTTGTGGAAAAATTTTGCTGCATGATAACCCACGTTGCCCAGGCCCTGCACAATGATTTTTTTTCCTTCGATGCCTGTGCTCATTCCAAGTTTTTCCATCACATCAGCCATTCCACACACTTCCCTGATACCGAAAAATATTCCCAGTCCTGTCGCCTCCCTTCGGCCACGCACCCCACCTTGTGTTACTGGTTTACCTGTAACACATCCTGCCGAATCAATTTCACCAGGACGCAGTCCCTGGTAGGTATCCACGATCCAGGCCATTTCGCGTTCACCGGTTCCGTAGTCGGGTGCAGGAACATCGGTTCCGGGTCCGATGAAATTTTTCTTTACCAGTTCTGCAGTATATCTCCGCGTAATCTTTTCCAGTTCGTATACCGAATATTTTCTTGGACTGATCTTGATGCCACCTTTGCCTCCACCGAAAGGAACATTTACAATGGCGCATTTATAAGTCATCAGCGCAGCCAGGGCCATCACTTCATCCTGGTTCACTTCTGCTGCGAAGCGGATACCACCTTTACAAGGCGTTTTATGATGTGAATGTTGTACGCGATAGGCTTCAATCACCTCTATACGACCATCATCCATTCGCACAGGAAATTTCATGCGGTACACGGCATTACAAGCTTTGATCTGCTCCAGTACTCCGGGGTCCCAGTTTGTATACTTGGCCGCTTTGTCGAAGCTTTTCTCCACAGCGCCAAAAAAACTGTAATCTGCAATCGTTGACATGAGCTAGAATTTAATTTTTATGAATTTGTATTTTTTTCAAGTCTGCTTAGTTTCCTGTCCAGTCGCACCAGGTAAATAATGATGCCCAGAAAAATCACCAGCAGTACGGCTACCACGACATAGATCTTTCCACTTCGGCGCATTTCATCTGCCATAGTCACACCACCCTGTGCAAATAAAATTTCTTGTACAAAAAACATCGACAGAAACAATAAGCTCTTTTTCATCATTCGTGTATGAGTGATTTTTCTTTGAGGTTTTGCATGCGGACTTTCAGGCTCACGATCCATACGCCGAGAAGGGTCCATCCAATAACTGCTGGATAAAAAACCAGACGCATTCTGGGGTCTACATCATTAAAGTTCAGTGCAGGATTTCCACTTCCGTTTCCACCGGGGTGAAGACTATCTACAAGCCGCGGAATGATCCAGATAGAAGGAAACAAAAAAGCAAATGCAAAAATATTATACACGGCACTGATCCTTGCTTTTTTGTCCATGTCCTGGATGGAGTCGCGCAATACGAGGTAGGCAAAATAAATGAGCAGGGCAATGGCAGCCCCAATGAGTTTGGGATCACGGGCGATTGCGGCAAAGGATGCAGTGGCCGGATTATTCGGATCTGCCCATGTAAAAGAAGCCCAGACCATGCCGGTTGCATATCCCAATACACCAAACACGATTCCCATCACTGCATACTGCCTCGACAGAATATCGTATTTCAATGAATTGGTTCGGAGATATTTGATGGCCTGCACCACAGAAGCAGTAAAGAGGATCATCATGGCAAACCACATGCACACATGGAAATACAAATTGCGGATCGATTCCTCCACAACCGGCTTGCGCGGAACAGGCAGAAGAAATCCGCCGGCAATGGCATAGACGAGCAACACAATACAGAGTATTTTCCACCACCATTTATTCATAAACATGCAGGCCCCGGTTTTAATTGGCAGCAAAAATAAGGGAAGGGTGGGGAATGGAGAAGTTGGTATTCGGTATTAAGTGGAATTGGGAATTTGGAGAAAGTTCAAAGTTCATAGTTCAAAGTTCGGAGTCGGGAGTTCGGAGCTCGGAGTCAGTGAACTGAGAGGCAATAAACTTTTCAATATTGGCTGGCGTAAATAAGATAGGTTCAAATCGTATGAAAGTCCTCGAATTAAAGTAAACTTCGAAACCCGTGAACGTCATTGCGAGCGCAGCGAAGCAATCCCCTGCCAACCAGTAGTACAAACCGCTCCGTAGTCCACCGACTTTGAACTATCAACTTTGAACTTTGAACTCGGAACTTTAAACTATCCCTCAGTCTTTCCACAAAAAAGGAAAAAGAATGATGGCGAGTAACACCACAAGAACATCGGAACCAAGAAGAAGAAAGACATTGGCGAGCGGAATGATGCTGGTTTTGTCGAATACGGCGGAAGAAATTTTCATGAGCAATAAGAGCTGTGGAATGATGATGGGAAATCCAAGAATAGCCATGATCGCAGCGTTCTGTTGCGCCCTGGCTGCAATGCCTGCAAGAAAAGTAAAGACCAGGCTTAAACTCCACCCACCCAGCAAAACAATCCCGATAAAAATGGCAGTACGCTCCACCGGGTAGCCCATGAACAAGGAAAAAAGAACGAAGCTCAGAATATTCATCATCAGCATCAAAACGGAATTGAACAGGAGCTTGGCCAGAATAAAATTTTGAGGGCTCGAAATGGTTTGATAATACATCATCCGGTTGCGACTTTCCTGGAGGAAACTTTTTGCAACCGCATTAATACTGATAAATAGCTGAATGATCCAGAACAATCCATTCCAGACAGGTGTTTCCGGATCTTCAATAGCCATGTACAAAACAAATGTGGTAGCACCTACATACAATAACACTCCATAAAATGCATACTGCTGCCTGATCTCCAGTAGAAGATCTTTTTTAAACAAGGTCCATATTTGTTTTATACTATGCAATTGTTAGGTATTAAGGTACTGGGGTACTAAGGTATTTGGTTGGAATTGGGAATTGGGAATTTGGAATTTGGAATTGGGTAGAGAACTGGTTACTATGAAATCATCATTCAGTAAAATCTTCTCTTATTCGCCGCCATACCGAACGGTACATTCGGACAGCTGCTAAATCCGAGATTTAAAAAAACTTTTTTTGAATATGAATCCTCTTCACAACTTTATGACCCATAAATTATAAACGACTCACTATTCACCATTCACCATTCACTATTCACTATTCACCACCTCATTGTATCGCACCGTCGAGAGTGAAACAGACGCGGCAGCGGGGCTCGTAGGCATTTTTTGCGCCCAACATTACCTGGTCTTCATTGGGAATGATGCGATAAGAATAATTCGCGATGTTACCGCACTTCACACAAATAGCATGTAGCTTGGTGACAAAATCGGCTTTCGCCATCAGAAAAGGCATTTGTCCAAAAGGCTTGGCCATAAAATCCATATCCAGTCCCGCTACAATCACACGAACGCCGCGAAAGGCCAGTTCATCACAGACATTCGCAATTTCGTCGTCGAAAAATTGTGCTTCGTCTAGTCCAATCACATCTACGTCCTGGGCCATCAGCAAGATGGTTTGCGAGTTATCAATAGGGGTGGACTGGATAAAATTTTCATCATGCGAAACAATCTTGATCTCGTCGTAACGTACGTCCATGGCCGGTTTGAAGATCTCTACCCTTAGGTTAGCAATTCTTGCCCTTTTCAACCTCCGGATCAATTCTTCCGTCTTCCCTGAAAACATGGAGCCACAGATCACTTCAATCCATCCGCGCCTTTCGCCTTTGATATTGGGTTCGATAAACATTTGGGAAAATTATGGCTTGTTTCCAGATCGATTTTGCAAAGTCTTAGTAATTTTAGGCATATCTTTTCGTTCTAGCAGAGATCCTATCCGTTAAACAGCGAAAGTACCATAAAATGGAAAAAATTCAGGCGCTTATTGATAAGCTCTATCAGCAAAAGCAACAGAATGCACAACCCGCGCAACTCCTTTTAACTGTGCAACTCCTCCAATCAGAATTGTTCAAACTCCAGCAAAAAAATGGTACGATCGAGATCGGAAAAGTTTCTGTGACCATGCCAATCAGTTTAAACTTCGATGAAGTGGAATCGGATGATGCTGACACCCATATCGAAGCAACTCCAGTGCCTCAGATGCCTACGATAAAACCCGCTGCAGTTGTTGAAGATGCTCCTTCATTTATTGCGGCAGAACCAATAAGACCAATGGTTCGCGAAGAAATTCCCGTGAGGGAAACGGCATATTCACAACCGCTCATGAATCCTGCTTTCTCCACTTCAGTTGAAAGTCCTACACTATCACAATATGAATCCAAGAGAGAATTGCACGAAGTGATCGCAGAAAAAAAAGAATCGCTCAATGATCGCCTCAAGCAGGAAAAAAAAGAGGTGGTGCACACGCTTAAGGAAACGCCCATCAGGGATCTACGCAAAGGCATCGGCATCAACGACCGTTTTACTTTTGTAAATGAATTATTCCGCGGCGATGATGCGATGTATGAAAGAAGCATCAAGACCATCAACGGTTTTCATATCTTTTCAGAAGCAGAATACTGGATCAACCGCGAACTGAAATTCAAACTGGGATGGAACGACAGCAAGGAAACGGTTCAACTGTTTTATCAATTGGTGAGAAGACGGTTTTCCTGAATATATTGCAGAATTTTTCTGGTAGCTCCCCGGTTTTCCTCTACATAATTCTTTGCAGCTTCACTGCTCCATTTTAATTTGTCTTCACCTGATATCAGGTCTTGCAATTTGGTTGTGAGTTCTGTTGTTCTTTCATAACTGAATGCAGCTCCGCAGGCGATGAGACCTCTTGCTTCCCTGAATTTCTGGTAGTGCGGACCAAAAAAAACAGGCTTGCCATATACAGCCGCTTCAAGCGTATTGTGAATGCCGCTCTTGTTGAATCCTCCTCCCACACAAGTGATCGTTGCGTAATTATAGAGCCTTGACAGCATGCCCATGTTGTCGATGATCAGAACTTTTGCATCAGCCAATTTTTGCTGTACTGTTTCCTTGTGTTCTTTCTCGATGGCTTCCCACAAAGAAATAGCAGCGGAACCTGTTTTGCCAAAAAGCAGCTCCACTTTTGAGTAACGAAGGCTGTTGGGAAAGAGTTTTTCGATAGAGCGTATATGGTTTTCATTGATCTCGTGCGGCGCCAGGATGATCTTGAAGCCGGGAAAATTTTTCAGGGCCTCTGAAAGATGTTCTTCGTCCTCATTCCAGGTACTACCGGCCACGATCACCTGTTTTTCTGCAACAAAATGCTCAATGATTGGAAGAGGAGTAAAGCGCGCAGCAATTTCTGTTACCCGGTCAAACCTCGTATCTCCACTGATGACGCCCTGTTGAATATGGAGCGATCGAAGAAGTGTCAGCGATTCTTCATCCTGCACAAAGATTTGGCGGAATAAAGAAAGTATCTGGCGAAAAAATTTTCCATACGGTTTAAAAAAAGGCTGTCCTTTTCGAAAGATGGCTGACACCAGTAAAATGGGAATGTTTCGAAGGGCAATTTGAGAAAGATGCTCGTACCAGTATTCATACTTGACAAAGATCACCAGCTCGGGCTTTATCAGTTGAACAAACCGCCGGGCATTTGTTTTTGTGTCCGCTGGCAAATAGGTAATGATGTCGGCCTTGTTGTATTTGACTGCGGCTGCATATCCGGAAGGTGAAAAAAAACTAATGAGAATTTTATGGGAAGGAAATTGCTTCGTCAGCTCCTCAATTAAGGGTTTTCCCTGCTCCAGTTCTCCGGCAGAAGCACAGTGCATCCAGATGATCTTATCGCTTCCGGTTTTTTTTTCGAGGTCTCGAAATAAATTTTTTCTTCCTCTGCGCCACTCCCGGGCTTTTTTATTCCAGTTAGCTGCGATGAGGATGGCAAAAATATATGCGCGGATAAAAATTCGATAGAGAAAGACCACTTGTTTTGCTTGTCGGCAAAAGTAAAGGTCAATCAGTTGCGAAAGCATATTTCCCTATTTTTGACCGCCGAACCGGTGAATGCGGATGGTAAATGGTGAATGGCAATAATCTGATGACCCAAAAGCAGGTATGAGCAAAACTCTATTCACCATTCACCATTGACCATTCACATAAATTTTTGATTATGCGTCCAATACAAATGGTAGACCTGAAACAGCAGTACCAGAAAATTAAAAAAGAGGTCGATGAAGCAGTGTTGAAGGTGATTGACAGCGCTGCTTTTATCAATGGACCACAGGTGCAAAGTTTTTCTTCGGCCCTTGCTGCCTACAGCGGAAGCAAACATGTGATTCCCTGTGCCAATGGAACTGATGCCCTCCAGATCGCCATGATGGCCCTTGACCTTCAGCCCGGCGATGAAGTGATTACGCCTTCCTTTACCTATATCGCTACCACTGAAGTCATCGCCTTGTTGCGGCTCAGGCCCGTCTTCGTTGAAGTGGATCCCAAAACATTTTGTATCGATACAACAGCGATGAAAAAGGCTATTACGCCAAAAACAAAGGCCATTGTTCCGGTTCATCTCTATGGGCAGTCGGCACAGATGGAAGAGATCATGAGGATTGCCAAAGAGCATAATCTCTATGTTATTGAAGACAATGCGCAGGCCATAGGTTCTGAATTTTATTTTTCAGACGGAAGTAAAAAAAAGACAGGCTCTATCGGAACCATGGGCACCACCTCTTTTTTCCCTTCCAAAAACCTGGGCGGCTATGGCGATGGCGGCGCTATTATGACCAATGACGATGGCCTTGCCAACCAGCTCAAAATGGTAGCCAACCATGGCCAAAGCAAACGCTATTATCATGATGTGGTAGGTTGTAACAGCCGCCTCGATACCATTCAGGCAGCCGTTCTGGAAGTAAAGCTGAAATACCTGGATCAATATATTGAAAACCGAAGACAAGTGGCTGATTACTATGACCGGACGCTTGGTTCCCATCCCAAAATCACGGTTCCCTACCGGGCTCCCTGGTGCAAACATGTTTTCCACCAGTACACTTTGATTCTGGAAGGTATTGATAGAAACAAATTACATGATTATCTTGCAGCCCGGAACATCCCGTCCATGATCTATTACCCTGTGCCGGCGCACCGCCAGAAAATGTTTGCACAGTTTAATTCTTCTGACACGGATCTCCCCACAACCGACTGGCTGACTCAGCGTGTAATTTCCCTACCTATGCATACCGAAATGGGTGAAGACCAACTGGCCTTCATTACGTCCTCTGTTTTGGAATTTGCAAATCAATAAAACGTACAATATGAAAATTACAGTTGTTGGTACTGGATATGTCGGATTAGTTACTGGAACCTGTCTTGCCGAAACCGGAAACCATGTTTGTTGTGTTGATATCGATGAAAGAAAGGTCAACAAACTCAGAAATGGACAGATCACGATCTATGAACCCGGTCTGGAGAAATTATTTGAACGCAATCTCAAAGAAGAACGTCTTTCATTTACAACCGATCTTAAAGAAGGCCTAGAAGATTCCGAGATCGTATTTCTCGCACTTCCCACTCCTCCTGGTGAA
>JBJMLU010000110.1:0-9085 GCA_045805145.1 Flavisolibacter sp.
CAAAATATGAACTCAGGTCAAAGGCAATAGCAACACATTCTTCTTCATTGTTGACTTTTTCATTTATGTATCGGAATACTTTATGCGCATAATGAACATTACATTGCCCATCCTTTGACAAATAGGCAAGCACGCAATCTTCAATTCCCCACTCTGGCAAGAGTGCTTGATATTTTTCGGTTAACTGGTGGGAATACCCACTGTAGATTAACGCATCAAAATGGCTGGCATAAGCAATGGGGCGAACCTTCTTTTCAATGACTGGTTTTTTCTTGCCGGTTTTAGGGTCTTTTTGATGCTTTACTCGCGGCGATTCTATATCCGACTTGATAAATGGATAAAAGGAATGTTTGGGTATGTTTTCTTCTGCGTCGGTGAAATAGTTAATAAGCCATTCAATCCTTCTTTCATCGGGCTTACCATCCCGGTCAATCAGTTTGACAGCGCGGTCAAAATGAAGATAGCGGCCTTTTTTCTTTCGCTGATAATCGATCTGCTTTTCAATCCATTCATGGATAGGCATAGCAATTAGTTTGGTTTGCAGTATTATTAAAATGCAAAGCCCGGAACAGTATAGTTACCGCTAACTGGTTCTGCTGCTCCGGGTCTTACAATGTTTTCTGCTCTACTCCTAAAGCCTCTGTCAATTTTCTCATAGCAGAGCTAGGCGGTGCAATAACTTAAATTTGCATACAATGTGGATGACACTCATGCTGACAACCAGTCTCCTGCTGCTACATCTTTGGAAACCAAAGAAGCGCTGGCTCGGAACATTTCAGGTAATATTAAATGAATTGTTACGGAAAGCTTGGCAATTAACACTAAATGTTGTTCCGCAGACCGAGGTGTAGATATACCCCATCGTTGTAAAACAAATATAAAGTTTGTGGCTTAACCTTCTACAACAAAATCAATTGGTGTGTAAAACTTTTATTTGATTTGCTGGCTTTGGTGAGCCATCTGAGATAAAAGTCTCTTTTAATACTGTTTGTAGCAACTGTTGTAGGTGTTGGTGGTTTTGTAGTACCTGTGCTTCTAACTTACCGAGTTGCTGTTGCAAGGTTTGTACTTTAACTATTATGCGCTGTTGTTCAGCAGAAGGAGCAAGTGGGAATAGTGATTTCCTTCCATCATCGGATCCTAGTCTAGGTAAATTCATTCCATAGACCTTACTATTGGCATAGTTTATAAAATCAGGTGATTTTAATCTTAATCTCAAAAAGTCTGGATTAATGTCATTGTAGCACCGTAGAGGTAATATTTCTGATGAACAAACGCCGTCTTCGTCGGCAACAACAACTTTATCTAAATAGGGACGGAGTTTGCTGTACAAGACATCACCTTTCTTGAATATATTCTTTGTACTCAAGGATTTCCTTTCCCTATACCTTAGCTTTTGAATTATTCTTGATGATACAGGTTCAATGTCTTCAAGTTCTAAAATCCAAGTTTCTTCAGATAAGTTTTTCGTTTCAATTTTTGGTGATGTACCATAGTTAGTTATTTCTCCTAACCTACACCACACCCAGCCTTCTGGTAATCCAAAAGGAATTTCATCTTCTGTTATTGGCGGTAGTTCCTTTTCTTTTTTAAGCTTGCCTGCTTTTATTAGTTTTTCCTTTTCAGCTTTTATGCGTTTTAGTAATTCGGTTGCCGATTCATCTGTTGGATCCTGGACCGTTAGTTTTCCCTGTACGGCTTCCTGTAATATCTTTTGGCGGAGAAATTGGAGATAGATTTGTTGCCGGTCAAGCTCTTTTTCAAGTTGCAGGTACTTGTGCTGTATAAGAGAAATCCGTTCCACCCAACCTTTCTGTTCGTCAATGGATGGTAACAGAACATCAAACGAATAGAACTTATCAGCTTGAAGTCTTTGCCTATTCGTTGTTCCCTCACTTGCTTTTATGCAGGCTTCATAAAATTGCGGTGTTGTAGTAAACCAGTAGAAGAAGTTTATATCAACTATCGAAGTATCTATATCATGCGTCCAAAAGTCATTCGTGACTATTGCTCCATCCAACTCGTCCGGAACGATTCCGAATGCTCTATTTCTTGCATCAATTCCTGAAAGTATAAACTGTCCAGCTCTCACTTTGTAAAGCGTTGGAGATTTAATCGTACTGCCCCGAACATGACTGCGTTTAGCTACACCTTTATGATACATCCTTATTGTAACCAAAGTATATTCATCCTGTGGGTTAATTTTCACAGGCTCCTTACTTCGCGTTAAGAAGTCTCCTATCTTGTAACTCTTCCAACTCATTCTTCTTTGTTTAATAGTAGCGCAACCGATGAACGGTGCGTCGCAAGTAAAATCCAATCGGAGTTAAAGCCGCTGGCATCATACCAGTTCATTTTTTAACTGTTGTAATAATTCATGGCTTTTTGCAAACGAAGTATCAAGCAGTTCAATCAACTCACGGCTTGTATATTGATGGCTTTCTTCCACTGCTCTTGGGTTCTTGATATCGAAATTGTAGTTCCGTTTTTTTAGTTCTTCAGCGCTTATTTTCCAGGCATATTGATTTTCCTCCCGCTTATTCCACCAAGCCTTTTCAAGGTCAAACTCTTTTATGTTGATGGGCTTTGTTTTGTTGTAGTTCTTTATGCCATCAGGGTAAGGATGTTCAAAATACCAAACGTCTTTCGTAGGTTTTCCTTTGGTAAAAAACAGCAGGTTGGTTTTAATGCCGGTATAAGGCGCAAACACGCCATTAGGCAAGCGCACAATCGTATACAGGTTGCACTTTTCCAACAGGGTTTCTTTAACACGGGTGGCTACACCTTCACCAAACAAAAAGCCGTCAGGCAATACCAGTCCGCACCGCCCGCCATCTTTCAGCAGATGTATCACCAGCGCCATAAACAGGTTCGCGGTTTCCCTGGTGCGGTATTGCGCCGGGAAATTATTTTCCACGCCGTCTTCTTCCATCCCACCAAAGGGAGGGTTGGTCACAATCACGTCAACCCTGTCCTTATTGCTCCATTCGGTCCAGCTACGGTTCAGCAGGTTATCGTGCTGTATCACCGGCACTTCAATGCCGTGCAGGATTAGGTTGGTAGTGGCCAGCATGTGCGGCAAGGGTTTCTTTTCAACACCTGTAATGCAGTTTTGCAACTGCTGCCGTTGCTCCAGTGTTTTTACTTTCTGGTTAGTTTCTATGTAGTCAATCACATTGGTAAGAAAACCGGCGGTGCCGCAGGCAGGATCCAGTACCATTTCGCCCAGTTTTGGGGCCAGCATTTCCACCACAAATTGTGTAACTGGTCGAGGCGTATAAAACTCTCCTGCGTTACCGGCACTTTGCAGGTCACGGAGAATTTGTTCGTAAATATCGTTGAAGGCGTGACGGTCGGATTTGGAGCTTAACTGAATGCCGTTGTTGATTTTGTTGATGACTTGCCGCAGCAGCGTACCGCTTTTCATGTAGTTATAGCTGTCCTCAAACACATCGCGAACCATCTTTGCCGCGTCTTTGTTGTGCTTCAGTGGCAACGCTTTTAAACGAGGGAAAAGTGAGTTGTTGACAAAGCCAAGCAACTCGTCGCCTGTCATTCCTTCTTCATCGGCGGCCCATTCTCGCCAGCGTAGTTCTTTTGGGATAGGTGATTTGTATTTCTCGTTGGTGATTTCCCAATCGTTTTCCTTTTCGTCAAATATTTTCAGGAACAACATCCAGCCGAGTTGCGAAACGCGTTGCGCATCGCCGTCAACACCAGCGTCTTTGCGCATGATGTCCTGGATGGATTTTATGGTACTCGTCAAATTGCTCATTGGTTAAAATCTCTTTTTTATATAAGAAGCCGTTTCAGCTATGTCTAATTCTTGTGAAGTATTGCCGCTTCTGACATAGAACTTTTTAATGCTTTGGCCATTTTTATCAGTTGTATCCAGATAGATTGGCTTATTGCCAGCTTTGATATCTATTTCACATATTTCCAAATCATCAACAACTGGGAATTTTGCGGAAAGCTGCATCGCGCCAAAGTCTTTTCCAAATGCATTGTTTACAATGTTTCGCAAATGCAATTCAAAATGATCCTTATTGGCTTCCTTAAATGTATTATAGTCCGATTCTAATCCTAAAATGCTTCCTTCATCAGTAACGCCTATCAAAAGCTTCCCGCCCTCTGCATTGCTGAATGCAGCCACAGTTTTTAGGATGATTTCCTCCATTTTCTTATCAAGGCGGTTTTCTTTCCAATTCCACCGCATAGTGGACTTAAACTCAAGAAAGCCGTGTTCACCCGATTTAATGATTTCGGTTAAATCAACATGTGCAGTTACATTGTGCTGAGTGATGGAAATGTTATTCAAGAAGTTGTTAAGTTCTGTGGCTAACATCTCTCTCCGTGCTTCTAAAAACTTTTCATAGTTCTCTACTTTCCATAAATACTCATCTTCTGGAATGGATTGAAGCTTCAAGGCATTAGGAAAGTGCTGTTTGACTTGGTGTAAATAAACATCTGCATTCTTTGCCGACTTTTCACGATTTTCAGTTGATGTTAGTATTGCCCTGTTGGTTATTTCCTGCGCAATAGCATAATGAAACTGGTTTTCCATATCATATAATCCAGAGTCACGAAGAACTGAATAAGCAAAGATATGATCACGTTCAAGACTATATTTTTTGCCCATGTTTCTCCTAAGTGTAAGTCCTGTGCCAAGGCAAACAGCGCCCTTGCTTTTAAAATACCACCTCATAAGTGAAAACAAAGGATGTCTTATGTCCCTTCCTACGAATTCTGAAGGCTTTATTTCCAGTGGCCTTTCTTCATCAATTAAGGCAAGTAAGGTGTCAAAAGGGTTTTCGGCATCGTAAATAATGCTGATGTCCTTATCTAACTTTTGAGGAAGCTGGCTTATATAACGAAACCGTATTTGCGAATAATAAAACCATTTAATAGTTTTTTTTATTTCTTCTTCATTTAATTTATTTCCGGGCTTTTTATATACATAGGCGATTATAGGAATTAAGGCATATACGGAATTAATTTCATCAGTATGGTCGATATACGCCTGACTTTGCAAAAGATTACAGACGTAGTCAAGCACGGTATTATCCAGCTTACTCCAAGCTTCTAATAGCCTTTCCTTATTGTCCCCAGTATGCAATTTCTCCATTTTAGAACCCATCCTATGTATAACAGCTAATAATGCATAGACGATAAAATCGAGCTTAAATACCCAACCGTTAGACTCCAGACTTTTAAGTTTTTGTTTGAATAGACCTCGGGCTTGAGGCCAATACCCCGAAATCTGTGCTAATGCTAGCTCAGCATCCGTAAGATTTACACCACTTGCATTAACAATATAAAAAATATCAATCGCTTCTTTTATAGAGGCTTTAACCGGAATCACTTGTTCTAAAAAATCCCGGTCATCTATCCTTTCAATCGCTCTTATATTATTTGAAATAAGTGTTTCCCTTTCTCTGGGCAAACGTTCTCCATTGTTCCTTTTTTCCAATTCATCTGTTATATCTCGTTCCCTGACCTTGCCTTGAAAGATATGGGTGATGTTTACCCATAGTGGGTTGTTCTCCATCATCTTCACCTTATAGTATTCAAGATCGAGAGTTTCAACATTGACATATAAATTCCTGATATCATTTTCCCCGATGTCGGCTAACGTGTAGAAAGGTGGAATATCGCCTTTCATTAACATGTACAAGGTGGTAATTCTTTGTTGTCCATCAAGAATAAGTTTCACCGCTCCCTTATTAATTTCGTATTTATAGAATCCTTTTAACTCTGGCGGGTTGTTCGTTTCCCATGTAAGCATGGTACCTGTTGGGTAGTCTTTGATCAGGGACGAAATTAGATTTTTGGCATCGTTACGCTTCCAAACGTATTCTCTTTGAAAAGCGGGAACAAACAACTGGTTCTCATCTATCTTATCTAATATTTGACGAATCTTCATTTTAAGCAGATTGATATAATTGGTTTTCTAAATCTTTAATGGCTTCAAAATACTTCTCTTTATTTCCAAACATCCTTATAATTTCCGGCGGTGTTCCGTATTCGTCAAAGGGATGCAGCGAGAGAACCTCGGTGCTTTCAATGGTGGTAATTCCTTCATCGGCATATTTCTCCAGCAAGGCATCCAACACTTTCCGGGCCTCCGCTCCATATTTCCCAAAGTAATTGCGCTTCTTCACATTTGCTGCTCTCTCTTTTCTTGAGAGTGGCGGTTGATCATAGGCCACATGACAGATAAGGTCGAACAGGTCCACCTCTTTGTTTACGGCTGTTTGCAAAGCCTCTACCAATACTCCCTGATCTTCCAATTCTTTTACAATAGCGGCTTTGCGGTCAGCATCCTTCCATTTGGTAAGAAAGTCGCTCAACGAAGCATAATTCTCATTGATAATTTCTTTGGTGTAGTCTTTCAAGCTTTTTGTAATCAGCTTACCTGCAACGTCAAAATGCAATTCTTGCGATTGTAAAACAGAAACGTCCACGCCGTTCACATACATTTTTTGTCGCGGCGGATTTGGTGGCAGAGGAGTCGGCTTCCGAACGCCGGGCTCCGGTTCTTCCACACCGCCAGTATCGTCATTGGATTCGTAGCCGTCCGGCTCCTCTACATCCGGGTCGCTGAGCGGTTCATCGCCGCCTTTCTCTTTAATTTTTATGGGATCGCCGTCGAAGTCTTTGTCGGCAAAAAGCTTGGTGGCATTCCTGAAGTCAAGAATGGTGAAATAGAGCTTATCAAATTCCTCGTTGATACGGGTACCCCTGCCGATGATCTGCTTGAATTCTGTCATGCTTTGGATATTGCTGTCCAGCACAATCAGCTTGCAGGTTTGTGCATCTACACCTGTGGTCATCAGCTTACTGGTAGTGGCAATAACCGGGTAACGTTCTTCGGGGTTGATGAAGTTATTGAGCTCTCGTTTCCCTTCGTCGTTGTCGCCAGTAATTTGCATGACGTATTTGTAATTCTCTGCTACCAGATCTGCATTTTCTTTGGCGATTGCAGATCGCATTCGTTCGGCGTGGTCAATGTCCACACAAAAAATAATGGTTTTTGAAAAGCGGTCTGTGGCTTTTAAAAACTCGGTTACTTTTTTGGCAACTAGTTCCGTGCGTTCATCAATCGCAATGTTGCGGTCGAAATCCTTACGGTTATAAACCCGGTCTTCTATTTCTTCTCCCTTTTTATCCCGTTTGCCTTTTCCAGGGCGCCAGCCTTCTTCGGTGTCGGTGCTTAAGGTTATGCGGACCACTTTGTACGGGGCTAAAAAGCCATCATCGATCCCTTGTTTTAATGAATAAGTGTAAAGCGGTTCGCCAAAATAGTCGCTGTTAGAAACTTCCTTTGTTTCCTTTGGCGTAGCAGTAAGACCGATGTGTGTAGCGTTCTTGAAATAGAAAAGTATTTCCCGCCAGGCGCTGTCTTCAGCCGCACTTCCCCGGTGGCACTCGTCTATAACGATCAGGTCAAAAAAGTCAGGAGAGAACTGTTTGTATACATTGGCTGCTTCGTCGTTTCCGGAAAGGCCTTGATACAGTGCCAAGTAAACTTCATAGCTCTTGTCAATTTGCCGCTGCTTAACAATAGTCATCTTATCGCGGAAATGCTTGAAGTCACCACGTTTGGTTTGATCAATCAAAGCGTTACGATCTGCAAGAAACAGAATTCGCTTTTTTACACCGGCTTTCCACAGGCGATAGATGATCTGAAAAGCCGTGTAGGTTTTGCCTGTGCCTGTTGCCATCACCAGTAGAATACGGTCTTGCCCTTTGGCAATTGCTTCCACGGTGCGGTTAATGGCAATTTGCTGGTAGTATCTCGGCATTCTCCCGGAACCATCTGAAAAATAATCTTCGGTAGCAATTCGTTCCTCTTCCGCCGTCCTGATACCTTTAAAGGTTTTATACTTCGACCATAAATCTTTCGGAGAAGGAAAGTCATCTAACCCGAATTCGGTTTCGATAGTCGTACCGCTGGAAGTTCTATCATGGAACAAAAAACCATCACCGTTGGAACTGAACACGCAAGGTATGTCAAGCACCTTGGCATAATCCAATGCTTGCTGAATACCAGAACGAATAGAATGATTGTTATCCTTTGCTTCGATGATGGCAACTGGTATAGAGTTGTAGTAAAGAATGTAGTCCGCTCTCTTTCGCTTTCCTCTTGCCACTAATTTTCCGCGAACAATTATTTTACCATCGGTAAAGCCAACTTCCTCTAACACTTGCGTGCCAACATCCCATCCGCCTTTTTGCAAGGCGGGTGTAATAAACTTTGTGCAAATGTCTCGTTCAGAAAGCGTCTTTTTATCAAGCATCGATTGGCGAATAACAAGCAGGGAAGTTAGCTATTAGATAAACTCCTTTGCCTTGTTCCAGTTCTTTTTTAAGATAGGTCGGCTAAGGGAGGTTTCCCCGTGCGAAGGCTCACCGGAAAAATGGCAAAACTTCTCGGGATATTCTTGGTCACGGTACTTGTTCCATAATTCAAAAGCTTTTGGGCTAAATGGCTTTTCAACATTGAATGGGATTTCCGTGCCGGTACGGATGCAGAAGCCAAGCCGTTTTGATGGTCTGGAAATGTTTATGGTAGGTTTCTTTTCCGTCGGTTCGGGCCCTTTTACTTTTTGAACCGTTACTCTTATTTCATCACTAATAGTCAGCAATCGTTGCGCTTCTGCTGCCGTTGCTTCAAAAAGTTCAGGGTCATCTTCCTTGGTAATGTAGATGCCCATCTCGTTGTTGTTTTGTTGAGAAAACTCATACAAGTTCATCGAAGTGATGATGGCTTCTCTTTCGTTCAAGTAGCACTTTGCATGAAGGTTCCGGCACAAGCTGGTACGGATACCAATTTGATTGCCCAGCCAGTTGTTTTCCTCAATCCCCAATTTGTTTTCGCGGAAGATGATTCGGATGTCTTTCTTTTGAATATTGAGGTTGTTCAGGTGTTCTTTTATTCGGTCGTTAAACTGTAGATACGGGCTAATTAAAGTGAGCTTGTCTTTTGTGGCTTTAATAAGCTCCTCCAAATGATACGATACGCCGGTAGTGTTTAAGAATTTTGCCATAGGTAGCAGATAGTTTTTGAACCGCTATGATAGTA
>JBJMLU010000111.1:0-25154 GCA_045805145.1 Flavisolibacter sp.
ATTACAGTTGTATTCCAATGATTACGTCCTTAGGCATTGAGTAAGTGAAATCACTTAGACTTTCTGCTCAGTAATTCACCCGCTCCGAACTGCGAACTAAAAAAAATCTTCCCATTAAACGAATCTCCATTTTAACGGTCTCACAACAAACCATTTTCTCTCAATGACCTCTACCCAGCTCAGGAACCAGCACCTCATGTGGCGCTCTGGTTTTGGTCCGGCTGCAGAACAGCTGGAGCAACTCCGGACGCTTTCTGCCAGTGAGCTTTATAAAGCCATTAAAAAAGCTTCTGCACCCAGGCCTCAATTTATTGATGCTTCAGATGATTACCTCAAAGGACTCGTGAAGGGAATGGAAGATGAGGGCATGCGTAAAAAAGAACTGGATGTTGAGGAGCGAAAAAATATCCAGCAACAAACCAGGCAAGCCATCAAGAACCTCAACCTGCTCTGGCTCGACCAGATGGTAGAGAGTGACGCCCAGCTCCGCGAAAAAATGGCCTTCTTCTGGCACGGCCACTTCGCATCGCGTAATCTCAATGTATTTTTTCAGCAACAACTTCTGGATACGATTCGTCAAAATGCACTCGGTAGTTTCAGAGACCTGCTACATGAAACTTCCAAGTCAGCCGCGATGCTCAATTTTTTAAATGCCAACCAGAACAGAAAGGATCATCCCAACGAAAATTTTGCGCGGGAAGTGATGGAGCTATTTACCATGGGTCGGGGAAACTACACGGAGAAAGATGTAAAAGAAGGAGCCAGGGCATTCACAGGGTGGGGAGCGAATATCAAAGGTGAATTCGTATTCCGCAAATTTGCTCACGACGATGGCAACAAAACTGTTTTGGGAAAGACGGGAAATTTTGATGGCGATGATGTGCTGGATATTCTTCTCGAACAAAAACAAACAGCCCGCTACATCACGCAAAAAATTTACCGCTTCTTTGTAAACGATTCTGTTGACAAGGAAAAAACAGAATGGCTGGCAAGTCGTTTTTATCAATCAGGTTATGATATTTCAACATTGATGGATGATATTTTTACGTCCGACTGGTTCTATGATGAAAAAAATATTGGTGTCCACATCAAATCTCCCATTGAGCTGATGGCGGGCATCAGGCGCATGCTTCCGATGAAACTGGAAAATGAAGATGCTCAATTATTGGTGCAGCGTGTGTTGGGACAGGTACTGTTTTATCCGCCCAATGTAGCGGGATGGCCCGGAGGAAAATCCTGGATCGACAGTTCCACTTTAATGATGCGCATGCGTCTTCCCCAGCTGGTGAGCGACAAGGATGAATTCAACATCAGGCCAAAAACCGATGATGACCAAATGATGGGACGTACCGATACGGGTGAAGCCAATGCTGATCGTGGAAAGGACGGAGGCATGGGCAAGGCCGGTAAAATCATCAAAGCAGAAATCAACTGGAACGCTTATTTAAAATATTTCGAATCCGTACCCCGTGAGTCCCTGGTGGACGCCCTAAACGTTTCCCTGCTTCAACTAAAGCCTGGTTTTTCACCAGGCATGATCCAGCATTATTCAGATGGTGAAAGCAGGGAACGTTTCATAAAAACCGCCACCATCCAGATCATGAGCACACCGGAATATCAAATGAGCTAAGAGCTATGAGCCGTGAGCTGTGAGAAGTTAAAGCATTTCACATCTCGTAGCTTCTCGAAGCTCTTAGCTCAGAGCTCGCAGCTTAAAAAGAAACTATGTTCATCAAACGCAGACAATTTTTACAGGTTGGTTCACTGGCAACGGCTTCTTTTTTTGTTCCCAAATTCCTGAAGGCATTTGAGACGGGGAAGGCTGTTCCGCCTGGAAATAAAGTTGTGGTCATTCTTCAACTCAGTGGAGGCAATGACGGACTCAATACAGTGGTGCCTGTACGCAATGATATTTATTATCGCTCCCGGCCAAAGTTGGGCATCGATCGCACCAGGGCTTTGTCGCTGACCGATGAAGTGGGACTTCATCCTGAGCTCACTGCTTTTGCCGACGCATTTCATGATGGGTCGCTGGGTATTCTGAGCAGCGTGGGCTATCCCAATCCTGACCGCTCGCATTTCCGCAGCATGGACATCTGGCAAAGTGGAAGTGCCAGCAATGAATATGTGAATACAGGTTGGCTTGGAAGATACCTCGATGCGCAGTGTGACGGATGTGGACATGCCACCCAGGCTTTGGAAATTGACGATACACTGAGTCTTGCTTTAAAAGGAGAATCAAAAAATGGACTGGCCTTTAAAGATCCGAAGCGCTTGTTTGGTACGAGCAATGAAAAATTCTTCAAGGATCTTTCCAGTAACCATGCTGACCATCGCGATGAACAACCTGTAGATTATTTATACAAGACGATGGCGGAAACGCTTTCTTCTGCTGATTATATTTTCAAACAGTCGAAAGCGCATCCATCCTCTGCCGATTATCCCAATACCAACCTTGGAAAGGATTTGAAGACCATTGCTTCCCTGATCTATTCAGACATCAATACCAAGGTGTATTATGTTTCGCTGGGAAGTTTTGATACACACATCAACCAGGAGGCGCAACAACAACGCCTGTTCAAGGAAATGAATGATGCCGTTGCAGCTTTTGTAAAAGACCTGAAGACCAACAACCGTTTCAATGACGTGCTGTTTTTTACTTTTTCTGAATTCGGAAGAAGAGTTTCACAAAATGCAAGTGGCGGAACCGACCATGGAACCGCCAATAGCATGTTCCTGCTTGGTGGAGGTCTGAAACAACAAGGCCTCGTGAATGCACTTCCCGACCTTAATGATCTGGATGAAGGCGACCTGAGGTACAAAGTGGATTTTAAAAATGTTTATGCAACAGTTTTGAATAAATGGCTGAATGCTGATGATCAGAAAATTCTTGGCCGTAAATTCGAGCAGCTCCAATTTATTTAACCTTGAAGACTAACCGAGAACGTCCCGCTTTGGTGGGACGTTTTATTTTTAGGGTTTGAAAGGCCTGGCCTTGAGATAGCCGAGGTCCGGAGACCTCGGTCAATGACTTTAAAGAAAAGTTGCAGGAGTTCACGAAACAAGAATCGATTTTTCTGAAAAAGTTTATTTCAGAAGGTCATCTTTATAGTTAGTTTTTTAGAAATTTTTCGATGAAGTTTTTTTGAGCATTCAGTCTTTACTGGAATCTTTTTTAAGAGAGAATGTTTTTGTTGGCAGTCAGTCTTTAGTAGTTTTCCTCAGAGGCGGTTAGTATTTATGGGTAGATTTTTCGAAGAGTTCTTTTTTGGTAGTCCTTCTTTACTAATTAGAGTTTATTAGAGTTTTTTAAGGCGGTCTTTTCTTAGAGGTTGGTTTTTTTCTTTTTCCACTTTTGGCATTGCCCCAAAAGTGGAGCAAAAACTCTAGGCAATCCGAATCCCGCACGTGCGGGAGGATTGCCGGCCGCGGCACAACGGCTACCCAAAGCTTGTCTCGATGTTACGTTATACTAGGCGGTCATTCTACTTAGATCGAAGTTTACTACAGACATTTAGTTTTCCTAAGTTCCTAGTGCTTTTAATCGAAGATGCTAAAGGCGCTGTGTTCCCCCGCCTTGGCGGGGCTGGAACAAGGCGCTGGGTCAGTCTGGATTATTCGAAGAGGGCAGTAAGCCGAGTCAATGGAGTAAAATAGAAGAGAAGTCATAATCGGGTTTTGCTTACATCTGAAGAAATTGTGAGAACTAGGACTGAGAAATATTGTAGGTATTTCGTTCCGGAAAATAAGTCAAAGGACTTTCAAAATCATCACAACGATTTTACTCCATTGATTCACTTTACTGCACTCTTCGAAATACTGGTGTTCGCTTCGCTTGCAAGGAGATTGCCGCGCTGCGCTCGCAATGACGCCTAAACTACGATGCTTACTACGGGTTTCAACCTTGCCTTATAATTGTAGCGTGTTACTTTATAATTTGAAGGTGTTACTTATGCAATAACTTAAAAAGGTGTTACTTACGTAACTACCTAATTAGTATGATCGAAACAGTAATGCATTTTCGATTTGCTGTCATTGCGAGCGAAGCGCGGCAATCTCCTTGCAAGCGAAGCGCGCACCAGGCCCAAGACCGCCTCGCAGTACACTCACAAGACGGGTTCAGCCCTACCCGAAGGCGGGGAACACAGCGCCTTTGGCATCTTCGATTAAAAGCACCAGGAACTTAGGAAAACTAAATGCATGTAGTAAGCTTCGATCCAAAGAGAATGACCGCCTAGTATAACGCATCTACGAGACAAGCTTTGGGTAACTGTTGTGCCGCGGCTGGCAATCCGGGCGGAGCCATTCGGATTGCCTAGAGTTTTTGCTCCACTTTTGGGGCAATGCCAAAAGTGGAAAAAGAAAAAAACCAACCTCTAAGAAATGGCCGCCTATAAAACACTCTCTCCAAAAAACCTGACCACTAAAGAATGACTGCCAACAAAAACACTCTCTGTTTAAAAAAATCTAATCAGTAAAGACTGACTGCCCAAAAAAAACTCTTCGAAAAAATCTATTGGTAGACTAACTGCTTTCCAAAAAGCCAATAAGAAATAACCTTCCCCAAAAAAAACATGTCCAAAAAATAAACAGCAGAATCCTAACCATTTCATCCCATCATGTCTAACCCAATCTTCGTCGGCCGTCCGCGTGTCGCCGAAGCTTTAGCGGAGGCACAAACCCTGGCATAGGCGGAAATTTCCAATGCTTAATTCCTTCTGGATGCAATCCTATACAATACAAATCCCATGAAAGCAAAAAAGGCCACACCCAGTAAATAATATGGCAGTTGGCCCATAGCGCCACTGATTCTATCCTGGAAGTTGATTGACTTCATAGCTGGCTCAAAGAATACGGTGAGAATCGCAACAATCACTCCGGCCAACGCGCCGCCTGCAACAAGGCCAGTCGCAAAAAGATTTCCTTTTCCAAGGTCATCTTCTTCAACCACGATCCCTTTTCTTTTTTCTCTCCACTCCACCACTCCGCGCACCGCGCCACCAATGAAGATGGGTAATGTGGTAGAAAGCGGCAGGTAAGCACCAACGGCAAATGAAAGTGATTTGATGCCACAAAGTTCCAGCGTTACGGCGATGAATACACCTACCAGAACAAACTGCCAGTCGAGATTAAATGAAAGAATGCCCTTGATCAAAGTCGCCATCAATGTTCCCTGTGGTGCAGGATAACGGTCAGTCCCAATGGCATGATGAATATTCTGCGCCAGCATTTCTGCTGTTGGAGTGTCAAGGATTTTTATCGTGGCGCCAATGGCCAGAGAAGAAACGATGGCGCCCACAAAAAGTGCGATCTGTTGGTTTCGCGGTGTAGCACCTACAATGTATCCCGTTTTTAGATCCTGCGAAGTGGCACCGGCATTGGCAGCAGCAATGCAGATCATCCCTCCGACTACAAGAGCCATTGGTTCATAAAAATGTCCGGTCCATTTTACCATGATGAAGATCAGGCAGGTGCCCATAAGGGTGGCGATGGTCATTCCGCTGATTGGATTGTTCGAAGAGCCGATCAGTCCTACAATCCTTGATGATACAGTTACAAAAAAAGCACCGAAGACGATAACAAGAATGCCCAGTAAAAGTTTGCTTCCAATATTCGAACCGGGAATGAGTGTTTGCGGCATCAATGCTACAACGAGTATCAGCACCAGACTTCCGATGCCCACCACTTTGATCGAGAGGTCTCTTTCTGTGCGGGGAACATTTGTTTCATGCAGCCCTTCCACTCCCGATTTTTTGAGAGAGCCGATGCTTCCTTTGAAAGAAGAAATAATGGTAGGAATTGTTTTAATCAGGGTGATGAATCCTCCTGCAGCTACTGCTCCTGCGCCGATCTGCCGGACATAAGCCCTGTAAATTGCGTCGGCCCAATCAGAAAAATTATGTGTTGCCGGGTCCCATCCTCCAGGACCTCCGGCAGTGATCATGCTTTTGAGATATCCCAGTTTTACCAATTGTGCAGCTATCACGTCGGCGGGAACCAGTGAAGCCAGCAGCGGAATAAATGCAAACCAACTCAATACACCGCCTGCTACCAGCACTCCGCAAATGCGCGGACCAATGATATAACCAACACCCATGTATTCAGGTGTGATCTCTCCACTCAACCTCGCAGAAGGAAATATTTTGTGTGCCTGCGTGGTTGCAAAGCGCGGCACTTCTGCAATCACATGAAAAACTTTTTGCAGCATGGCGTACAGTGCAGCGAATCCCAATCCCAGAAAAGCAGTTCGTGCAAATTCTCCTCCACGCTCTCCTGCTTTGAGCACTGAAGCACAGGCCGTGCCTTCCGGATATGGAAGCACTCCATGTTCTTTTACAATGAGCGATTTTCTGAGTGGAATCATCATGAGCGTTCCCAGAATACCTCCGATGATGGCAAGAATAAGAATGGTGAAATATTTAAAATAGTCTGCACTGGCGGGATCGCTGAGAAAAAGAAAACCGGGCAATGTAAATACAACGCCTGCTGCAATGCTTTCACCTGCCGAACCAGTGGTCTGGATAATATTGTTTTCAAGGATGGTGGTTTTCAGAAAACGGCGGCCGAGCGTAATGGCAATAACAGCAATGGGGATGGAAGCAGAAACGGTAAGACCCGCTTTCAATGCCAGGTAAACAGTTGCGGCACCGAAGATGATCCCGAATGCAGCTCCGGTGAGGATAGACTTCACCGTGAGTTCAGCCATCTTAGTCTCGGGAGCAATGAAGGGACGAAAATTGGTTTTGGTTTCAGCCATGTCGAATGGTTATTCGTTAAATGTAGGAAGAAAATAAAAAGGAGCTGAATGAGATCAGCTCCTGTCAAAAAAATAAATCAGCATAATTAAGCTGAACCCGTTTTGTCTTTGACAATTTGATTTAATGATTTGATGCGGGCGAAGATCAGAATGCCTCCGATAAATGCAGCAACCACTAAAATCAGGAAAAACATTTTTTTATCTGTAAAATCATTCCAGAATGTGGTCATCACACCTGCAATCTTTCCGCCAATTGACGTAGAAAGAAACCATCCACCCATCAGAAGCGCAGTAAGTCGGGCAGGTGCCAACTTGGACACAAGCGAAAGGCCAATGGGGCTGAGAAAAATTTCGCTGATTGTAAAAATGAAATAAGTTAACCATAACCAGAGTGGCGATGCCTTATGCGTATATATAGAAGGAACCGAAAGAATGGCGAACACCATTACCAACGCGGAAAGCCCCGAGATGAATAGAGCCATTCCAAACTTGGTTGCAGTGGTTGGCTCTTTTCCCTTGGTTCGCAGATAGCTAAAAAAAGGAACAAAGATCAAAGTAAGAACCACAATAAACATGGGATTGAGCGATTGAAATAATTCAGTGTTAGCTACTTTGATTTCTCCGTGGGGACGCTTGTTAAGAGGTACATTATTAAAATAAGGATCAGGCCCCAAAATCTGCATATCCTTACCGGTTTCATCTTTTATTTCAACGAGGTATTGATCCAGTTTTGGCACCATGCGATTCGAATCACTTACTGTTTGAAGAAAACCGAGTTTGTCAGCAATCTTGGCAGTCTGCGGAGAAACTGTTCTGTCGGTATGTTTTTGAGCCCACAGAGTAAGTCCCGTAGAATTCTGATTATAGATGGTCCAGAATACAATAGATATCGCGAAAATCAAGAGCAAGGCTCCTATTCCTTTTTTGTCCTGACCTTTGGCCTTCACCCACAGGGAAACATAAAACGCGATAATCGGTAGGCATGCAAATATAAAAGCGTCGTTGGCCTGGCTTCCCATCATAGAAGATCCAAAAAGTTTGGTAGGCAAGAACCAACCAAGGATGGCTGCGCCAATAGCAGGAAGAAATACATAGAGAAAAATCTTTGAAGTGGGCATGTCCTCTGCCTGGACTGGTTTTCTTACATCTCCATGTCTCACTTTGTCCAGGTTCAGCGCGAGAATGATCAATCCAATGATCAATCCAATTCCTGCTGCCGCAAATGCATAACCCCAGCCATATCTGTTGCGCAGGAAAGCAGCGACGAAATTGCAAATGAAGGCACCAATATTAATGCCCATGTAAAAAATATTGTAGGCATTATCCTTGAGAGGTTTAAGGTCTGCGCGGTTGTAAATATTACCGAGTATCGTACTGATATTGGGCTTGAAAAATCCATTTCCAATGATGATTAGACTCAGTGAAATATACATCATAGTATCACCAGGAAAAGCGAGGCAAAGATACCCTGCTGCCATCAGGCTTCCTCCCAGAAAAATGGATTTTATATATCCGAAATACCGATCTGCAATCAATCCGCCGATAAAGGGAGTAAGGTAAACGAGAGCAATGAAGCTGCCCACAATATCGGCTCCCCTTTCCTGACTGAATGCTTTTCCTCCGGTGGTATTGTCAATTAGATAAAGCAATAATATACCCACCATCAGATAATACGCAAATCGCTCCCACATCTCTGTAAAAAAAAGTACATAGAGTGCGCGGGGATGTCTACCCGCTGTCGATTGTACATTCAATTCAGCTTGTTGTTGCATGCAAATTCTATTTTAAATTTATCTAGCCTAAAGTAAAGAAATAAAAACTACCACACATTATTGCATACTTCTTTAACAATCTTCCCGATATTCGCAATCCATCACCCCTGACCATGAACATTCTTTTACTTGGCTCTGGCGGAAGAGAACATGCCCTGGCGTGGAAACTATCCCAAAGCAAAATTTGCTCCCAACTTTTTATCGCGCCAGGCAATGCGGGTACTGCCCTTCATGGAAAAAATTTATCTTTTACAGTAAACGATTTCGTTGCCATACAACAAGCCTGCATTGAGCAAAAGATTGATATGTTGATCGTGGGACCCGAAGAGCCATTAGTAAAAGGAGTTGTGGATTTTCTCAAATCAGATCCTAGGCTGAATCAATTGCTTTGCATTGGCCCTTCCAAAGAAGCGGCGCAACTGGAAGGAAGCAAGGCCTTCGCCAAAGCTTTCATGAAACGTCATGAAATTCCGACTGCAGCCTACAGGGAGTTTACTTCAGAAAATTTTCAGGAAGGAATTGAATACCTCAGGCAGCATGCAGTCCCAATTGTATTGAAAGCCGATGGACTTGCCGCAGGAAAAGGGGTGATCATTTGTCAGAACCATGTGGAAGCAATGGCGGAATTTGAACTCATGATCCAGCGCTCCAAATTTGGTGAAGCAGGTAAGCGCGTGGTGGTGGAGGAATTTCTGCAAGGCATCGAGCTCTCGGTGTTTGCACTGACTGATGGGAAAAATTATGTTCTTCTTCCTGAAGCCAAGGATTACAAACAAGTGGGTGAAGGAAACAAGGGACTCAATACCGGAGGCATGGGAGCGATCAGTCCCGTTCCAATTGCCGACAAAAATTTCATGAACAAGATCATAGAAAAAGTAATTAAGCCAACGGTGAGCGGACTTCATAAAGACAGTCTTGACTACAAGGGCTTTGTTTTTTTTGGACTGATGAAGGTGGGCGATGAACCTTTCGTGATCGAGTACAACTGCCGCATGGGAGATCCGGAAACCGAAGTGGTGGTTCCGAGGATCAAGAACGATCTTGTAGAATTACTACAGGCCACAGCAGAAGGAAAACTTGATACTGTAAAAATTCAATCTGACCCGCATGTCGCGGCGACCATCGTTGCGGTAAGCGGCGGTTATCCCAATGAATACGAAAAAGGATTTGAGATCACCGGACTTAAAGAGTTTGAAAAAGACCATTTTCTTTTTCATGCAGGCACGAAAAGTTCAGAAGGAAAAATTGTGACCAACGGAGGCAGGGTCATTTGTGCCACAGCGCTTGCACCTGACCTTGAAGCAGCTTTGAAAGAGTGCCGCAAACTGATCGAAGGCATTCAATTCGATGGAAAATATTTTAGAAGAGATATCGGATTTGAATTTTTTAAATAAGAAATAACGCTAACCTCTCCGTCCTTCCTTCTCCTGCTCACATCTCACATCTTCCATCTCGCATCTCATCTATCTTTGTCCTATGCCCGACATTCACTACCACGATTATCTTCAGCTGGACCAGATTCTGAATGCACAAAAGCCAGAGAGCGATCAGCAAAAAAATCCGGCTCATGATGAAATGCTCTTCATCATCATTCACCAATCGTACGAACTTTGGTTCAAACAACTGCATCATGAAGCAGATTCCATTTTGCAGATCATGCGAAAGCCTTCGGTCAATGATAATTCACCAGAGCTGCAAACGGTGGTGCACCGTCTTAACCGAATGACCGTTATTCTTCGGGTGCTTGTTCACCAGATCGACATCCTGGAAACCATGACGCCAATGGATTTCCTCGACTTCCGCGACATGTTGCGTCCTGCTTCGGGATTTCAAAGCTGGCAGTTCAAAATGCTGGAAGCCAAGCTGGGTCTTCGTTTCGAGCACCGTCATGGAAAAGAATATTATACCGCGCAGCTGCGTGAAGAACATATTGCCATGGTGAAAAAAGCAGAAAGCGATCAGTCCTTCCTGCAACTGGTGAACCACTGGCTCGAACGCCTTCCTTTTTTTGAAGACAGAAGTTTATGGAAAGGTTTTCCTTCTTCTGATGATGGAGAACATCCTTTCTGGAAGGAATACAAACAGCGTTATGAACAGAGCCTGGCAGAAGCAGAAAAAGATAACCTGGCATTTTTTGATGAAGTGTTTTACCATCAGCGCGAATCACACTATTCTTTTTCCTCAAAAGCCAACCGCGCAGCGCTCTTCATCATGCTGTACCGGGGTTACCCGCTTTTGCAACTTCCTTTTCAGGTTCTTAATTATCTACTTGAGATAGACGAACAACTCAGTACCTGGAGGCATCGGCATATGAACATGGTGCACCGGATGATCGGCACGCGCATCGGAACAGGTGGGAGTTCTGGAAAAGATTATTTGAAAGCAGCTGCCGACAAGCATTATATCTTCAAAGAAATCGCACAACTGAATTCTTTTCTCATTGAAAGAAGAAGACTTCCACAACTCCCAAGGGAAGTGGAAATGAAACTGGGGTTTTCCGGGAGTTTATAGTTTGGGTTTCACGCGAAGACGCAAAGGTTTTTAAAGACGCATGAGGAGGTTTAACCGCGGAGCGCGCAAAGGACGCAAGGAGATTGAAGATTCTTTAGTGGTTGGTGGCGTTGCTTGTTGGGGAGAAGGTTTTACCGCCGTGACGCAGGGGCTTTGTTTAGATTGAAGAGGTTTTTATTGCGGGTTATTGTGCTGGAGGTAATCATAAGATTTGTGGTGGAGCGGTTGACGATTTAATCGGCGTAAATGGCCCGGAGCTTCGCTGCGCTCAAGGCTATGTATTTGGTAAAGGTGAGACGGGAATACAATCAGTGCTTTATGATTTCTTAAAGAAGGGAGTTTTGATATCGTGATAAAAAAGGAAGGTCCAGCCTTCTTCATTACCCTGTTTCCACCATTGATGACGAAGTTGCATGGCTTTATCGGGTTCGAAATCATACTTTGTTTTGTAGCGAACTTTCATTTGCTGCAATTGCGGTGCATCGTCGCCACCAAAAAAATATATTTCATTCCCTTCTTTTATCCAAAAAACCTGGTGATGAGGAGAATGAGCTCCGGTGTGCAGGTAACTAATATTGTCATCAATCATACCTTCATCCTGATCCAGAAAATGGACCCGTGGCGAATCTTTCAGCGCACCAATTTCCTCTGGAATAAACGAGGGCGCGCCTTTCTCCAAAGCAAAATCCAATTCTCTTCTCTGCAAATAATAAATCGCATTGGGCAGACTTAGTTTAGAATGATCCTGTTCCAAACTAACCCCTCCTGCATGATCTTTGTGCAGATGAGACATCAACACTTTTGTTATTTCATTGGCTTTGATACCTACCTTTTCCAGATTTGCATGCAACTGCATCTGCGCGCCCTTCCGGTCATTGAATCCAAGACCGGTATCCAGCAATAAAATGTCTTTTGATGTGATGATAATAAAAGGTTGAATCTCCACGAGCAAACTTCCGACAGCCCTTTCATTCAAAACGTCTTTGTCCTCATCAAAAGGAACAAAAAGTTTGCTCCTGTCAATCGTAAATGCCCCTTCTGAAAGCGGAATGATTTTCATCGCACGAAATACAGTAATTAATACGACTTAAGAAAATATCAGTCGACCAGCACCAAACAATGATGATTGCAACCAATCGTGACCGAAGCGAACCCCTGCGTTCATTAGGCAAAATAAATCATAACCTCTCGATCTAAAACACAACACCTCTGCGCCTCCTCGGTAAAATCTGCTCCCCACCAGGCAACGCCACTATCCGCTTAAAAAAAAATTTCAATCTCCTTGCCTCCTTTGCGCCTTCCACCCCTTCGCGTCTTTGCGTGAAATCAAAACTACCTCAACACCATTTGTCTGTCTGCATCCAGCCTAATTAAAATGAAAAGTAAAATAGTGAAAGTAAGCAGGGCCGTTCCGCCATAGCTGATATAAGGAAGAGGAATTCCAATCACAGGAGCCAGCCCCACGGTCATGCAAATATTGATGATGGTATGAAAAAAGATTACCGCAGCCACGCCATATGCATAGCAGCGGCTGAAAACAGATCTCTGTCTTTCAGCTACCGCCACAATCCGGAAAAGTAGTATGAGATAAATTCCCAGAAGCGCAAAGGTTCCAAGGAATCCGAAACCTTCTCCGATGGTACAGAAAATAAAATCGGTTCGTTGTTCCGGAACAAAATCATAACGTGTTTGTGTACCCTTGAGCAAACCCTTGCCTACAAGACCTCCGGAGCCAATGGCGATCTTGGATTGCTTTACATTGTAGTCGGTATCTTTTTTCTTTTTGCCCTCCTGCGCCAGTTTCATCCTGTCTTCATTCTTCATATATTCCTGGGGAACATCCTTGCCAATGGTACTGAAGATCCTTTCCACCTGGTAAGGCTGAAGAATTTTTTTGAATAGTGTAGGCACGCCATACCATTGAACGCCCACACAAAGCGCCCAGATGACGATGATCTTTAAGATGACAGAACTGTCCCTTCTTTTTTGTTGCGACATGATCATGATCAGCAGAACCGCCATTGCGGTAAGAATCAGCGCCAGCAGATTTTTTTCCACCAGTAAGGTAGCAACCACCAGTGCCGCCAAAGAAAATCCAACAATAAGAATTGTAGCCGGAAGGCCTTCACGATACATCACGATGAAGAAAGAAAAATAAACCAGCGCCAGTCCGGTCTCGCTCTGAAGAATACTCATGGCTGCAGGAAGAAGTGCAATACCCGCCGCAATGATCTGCGACCTTGTTCTACTGAAATCCTGGTCGGGTAAGGAAAGATATTTGGCAAGAGCAAGCGAGACACAGACCTTACAAAATTCTGCGGGCTGAAACTGTACGGCGCCCATTTTGATAATGGATTCTGTTCCTTTTACCCGGGAGTGAAAAGGAAATACAAGAAGCAAAAGGAAGATCCCCGCTGCATACCAAAGATTGGCTGTTGCAGTAAAAAATTTACTGTCGGTAAGCAGAATGAAAATTGCCAGCATACCCGCAACAAGAAAGAAATAAAATTGCCGGCTGTAATCGGTCTTGAAAGAAAAAAAACTCGCTATAATGGGATCACCTTCGCGATAAGTCGCTGCAAAGATGGCCGTGATGCCAATGCTTACCAGCAGGAGGTACAACCAGATCAGGCTCGCGTCCACTCCTTTTGAAATTCCCGAATTACTACGGCTCATGATATGGTGGTATTTTTCTTTTTGGCAAGTAACTTTTCAGGTTCGATCATTTCCTGCCTGTGTAAATAAGTTACCCGTTGAACCGGAGCCGGTTTGTCTTGTCTGCTGACCACGGGTTTTTGTACGGCTGATTTGCGTAAATATTTTTTGATGTAGTTGCTATCCTTCGTGATCTTGAACCATTGAAAAGCTCTCGCAGAATCTTCCGAGTACTGATCATAAGGCAACCAGGCCGGAAGCAGATTGGCAGCAGCAATTCGATCGGCTTCTATCTTGCGATCGGCCCTGAGCGAATCGGTGAGATATTTTTCTGCAAGCAAATATGCCATCGGTCCGGCCCAGGTAGAACCAAATCCTCCATTCTCCACAATTACTGCAATGGCGATTTTGGGATCATCCATCGGTGCAAAACAGGCAAAGAGCGAGTGGTCCTCTTGTTTGATTCCCTTGTGATAATTTTCAGCCGTACCTGTTTTGGCGCAAATGTCGATGCCTGGGATTTTTGGGATGCTAGCAGCAGTACCAACAACTGTTACATCATGCATGCCCTCGATCACGAGGTGATACAGGCTGTCCGAAATGTGAACCGGTATCTTGTGTCGTTCACGGAATTTATTCAGCAGGGTATCATTTTCTTTTTCGCCTTCGATGGACTGAACGAAATGAGGGATATAATAATATCCTTTGTTGGCAAGTATGGCCATCACATTGGCGATCTGCACTGGAGTGACCAGCATTTCTCCCTGACCGATGCCCAGCGAAACGTTGGTGCACGAGTTCCAGTAGTTGTTGTAACGCTTGTTGTAAAATGCGGTATCAGCAATATTTCCACGGTCTTCACTGGGAAGGTCAATGCCCAGGGGATGACCATAACCAAAAGCATTGACGTATTGCCTCCACTTGGCATAACCATCTTTTACATTTCCAATCCTGGGATTATCTACCGTAAGCCGAAAGGTCATGGAGAAAAAAGAATTGCAGGAATGTGCAATGGCCAGCCGAAGACTCGCAGCGTGTCCCGCCCATTTCTCCGTGCACTTCACTGGTCGCGCGCATCCATAATAAGCACCACGGCAATCAATACTGCTCCTCGGATTGATGACACCTTCATCCAGTCCAATGAGTGCAGCTACCGGTTTGTATGTAGAACCTGCGGGATACTGTCCCTTGATGGCGCGGTTGAGAAGCGGGCGCGAAACATCGAGTGCAAACTGTCCGTAGGTTTTTTTGAAGTTGGGACCTGTCAGGTCATTGGGACTAAAACTGGGACCTGAAGCCATGGCGAGTATGCCTCCTGTTTTTGGATCGAGGGCAACAATAGCCCCCAGCTTGTTCGCCATTAGTTTTTCTGCTAATTGCTGCAGTTCGGCATCCACATAGGTATGCAGTGCACGTCCTGCTTCTGCCGGTTCGTCCATTTCTCCATTTGCATATTTGCCCACCACGCGGTTCTTGTTGTCCTTGATCAGCACCTGAACACCTCTTTGTCCCATCAGCAGTTTTTCATAATAGGCTTCCAGACCAGTGCGGCCCACATAGTCGCCCGGCTCATAAAAACCACCTGAACGAGCGATGATACCTGAATCTACTTCGCCAATGTATCCCATAAAATGGGCGCCAGCATTAAAAGGATAGGTGCGCACGGGCCGCTCCTGCAAAAAGAAACCGTTTCCAAACCGCCACATGTTCTCTTCCAGCCTTGCATATTTTTCCGGAGTTAAGAGGTCTTCAAATGCAGAAGGGCGGCCACTTCCATTTTTGACGATGGCAGTAACGATCCTTCTGGTGAATTCGGTGGAATCAATATCCAGCAGGTGACAGAGATATGCAGTGTCCACACCCTTCACCTCTGAGGGAGTGACCATCAGATCGTACATCAGTGTGTTGTTGACAATGGCTCTTCCCTTGCGGTCGAAGACGACACCACGGGCTGGATAAACGGTTTTGCGCAGCAGGGCATTCTGCTGTGCCATGATCTGATATTTGCTGGAGAAGACCTGGAGGTTGAGCAACTGGGCCAGGATAACCAGGAAGGCAACGATGAACAGGAGCCGGATGATATAACTTCTCGATTGGTTGAACACAGGCATTGATTGAGATGGTGAATGGTCAATGGTGAAAGGTGAATAAGATCGTCGGGTTCAATCAGTCTTACAGTTCAATACTTTCTGAAGGCAAGTTGAATGGATTATTCACAATTAAGGATTCACGATTGTCTTATGCAAATTTGATTAAAGCTTTCCTCATATCAAAAGAACTTGAAAGAAGAATTTTTTAAATTTTAAGACGAACCGCGAGGGTTTCACCCAAACCGGCCTGCCTGCAGACAGGGACGCCGAGAAAAGAAGCCGCAAAGATTTTTTTATTCCCTCAATTCCGTCATTCTTTCGGATCAGGAAGTTTTATTAAAATCGAGGAAGTAAACTAAGATAAGTCAATAGCCAGTGAAAGATTCTATAGGAATTTTTAAAACTAATTGAAATAAAGACCCCTTTGTGGCTTCTAACCTTTGCGTCCCTGCCTGCCGGCAGGCAGGTTTGCGTGAAACCCCCGCGGTTAGCTCCGAGACTAGGCAGTATTTGTCCGGTACTTCAGTCTTCTTGGAAATAATAATTCCACCGTGAAAATGAGCAGCAGACTGATGGCAGTGGTGCAAACCACCTTGATCAGGAATTCGAGGAAGCTGCCAAACTCCAGCCATTCCAGCAAAGTGAGATAGGTGTGATGAAGAAGCGTGAGCACGAAAACATATACGGTATAAGGAGCCCATCCCATCGCTCTGGGCGAAGGCTCACGGTAATTGAATTCTGCTGTGTCTTTAGGAATCAGGACCGTGATGATGAAAGGACGAACATAAGCAATGAGCACACAGGCCGCAGCATGAAGTCCCGGTGTTTGAGTAAAATAATCCAGGATCAGTCCTGTTACAAAACCAATGAGCAAAAGTCCAAGCCTTGAAATGGTAAATGGCAGCCAGAGAACAAAAAGATAATAGATATAAGGAACAATGAAGCGGTGCAGGTAAGGGATCTTGTCCAACACATACACCTGCACCAGGATAAAGATGGCCAGCCGGAAAATATTTTTTACCAGATCACTCAATGACTTCCTTTTTTTTGTTGTTCAACTCTTTTCTCCGTGTCTTTTTCCAGTTGCAGCTGTTCATCGCGCTGAAGGTTTTCTACCACAAATACCTGTTGAACATTGCTGAAATTGACTGCCGTCCTTACTTTCAACAGATAAAATCCTGAAGCAGGATCGCTGCCCACGGCAGCTACGGTTCCGATCATTTTGTCCGGGGGAAAATTATAGGAGTATTTACTGGTGACCACCGTGTCACCCACCTTTACCGGCGAGCTTTTCGGAATACCGCGAAGCTGAACAAACTTCGGATCTTTTCCATCCCATTCAACCTTTCCGGCGTCGCCTGTATTTTTTAATGAAGCGCTCACGGAACTTTGCACATGGAGCAGGCTCATTACAGAACTGAAATGCGCACTTACATTCACTACCTGTCCCACCACAGCGCCGTCCGAATTCAACACGGCCATATTATCCCTGATACCATTATTGCTTCCGCGGTTGATCTGCAGATAATTCTTTTCAAAATTCACCGTATTGTAAACCACCTTGGCGTCTCTCCAGTAATAACGTCGAACGCCCTTTACTGTATCCAACAACACAGAATCTACCACGAGTTTTTGGTTGCTGTCTATAAAAGAAAAATTGCTGTGCAGAAGATTGAGAAGAGAATCATTCATCCGGTGGACCCGCTTGTTTTCTTCGCCCTGGTGAAAATAATCATCGAGCTTGTCTACCTGTGTGTTCACGCTTCCAGTTACTTCATTGGCCACGCCCAAAAATGCCGCATGATGGATCTTATTGAACTTAAACAGCATCCAGAGGGCAAATATCTGCAGAAGCACAAATGCCAGAAACGTAAAATACCTGCGGATGAAGAGGAAGATATTTCTCATGCGGGAGAAGCTGTTGGCTGCTGGCTGTTGGCTACTGGCTAAAAGCCAACAGCTAAAAGCCATCAGCTTTTTCTTTATCTCATTACAAAAGGATAGCGGTCATAATTTTTTAAGGCAAGGCCGGTGCCACGCACCACGCTTTTAAGGGGATCGTCGGCAACGTGAACGGGGAGTTTTATCTTTTGGCTCAGTCGCTTGTCAAGACCTTTTAAGAGAGCACCACCACCGGTGAGGTATAATCCCCTTCGGTAGATATCGGCAGCCAGTTCGGGTGGCGTTTGTTCCAGGGCCTTTAGTATGGCTTCTTCCATTTTAAATATGCTCTTGTCCAGGGCTTCGGCAATCTCCTGGTAACTCACCATGATCTGTTTGGGAATACCGGTAACCAGGTCGCGACCGTTTACAGGAAGGTCGTCCGGAGGATTGTCAATATCCTTCATGGCCGCACCGATCTGGATCTTGATCTGTTCCGCAGTGCGTTCCCCGATCAGAAGACTATGATATCGGCGAAGTGCTTCCATAATATCTGCAGTAAATTCATCGCCGGCTATGCGGATCGATTGATCGCAGACAATTCCTGCCAGGGCAATCACGGTAATACCGGTGGTTCCGCCACCGATGTCGATGATCATATTGCCTACGGGCTCTTCCACGTCAATGCCGATACCCAGGGCAGCGGCCATGGGTTCGTGAATGAGGTAGACTTCTTTAGCACCCGCCTGCTCGGCGCTGTCACGGACCGCTCTTTTTTCTACTTCAGTAATGGAGGAAGGAATGCAGATCATCATGCGCCAGCTTGGAGGGAACAATGGTTTTTTGGGGTAAACCATCTTGATCATTTCACGAAGCATGAGCTCAGCTGCGTTGAAATCTGCTATCACGCCGTCTTTCAGGGGTCTTACGGTCTTGATGCTTTCGTGGGTTTTTTCATGCATCATCAGGGCTCGTTTGCCCACGGCCAGAACTTCTTTTGGATTGTTTCGGTTCAGAGCTACAATGGAAGGTTCATTCACTACGACCTCGTCATTGTGGATTATCAAGGTATTGGCGGTTCCCAAGTCTATCGCTATCTCCTGCGTGAACCAGTTAAATAGTCCCATGCTGCTGTATTGGATTTAATATTTTAGGTTGGTGCAAAATTGGTGGAAATAAATTAAAATGTCAAAGTAATTAAAGAATAGCGGCTGTCAAAATAAGTAGTGCGTCGTCAGTCGGCAAACAGCAGACCGGAGAGAGCAAAAAGAAGAGCGCGATGTAAGAGCAGGGATCACAAATGACGGGAGGGAGAGCAGACAAATCCTCGTCTTCTCTGTTCTCTCCACCCACTACCAACTATCAACTACCAACTATCTTCATACAGTGAAGATCATCAACAGAACCGTCTGGATCCTTTCGTTGGTCAGTTTGTTTGCTGATATCGCCAGCGAAATGCTTTACCCGGTGATTCCTGTGTACCTGAGGGAAGTTGGATTTTCCATTTTGCTCATAGGAATTTTGGAAGGGGTCGCCAATTTTACTTCGGGCATCAGCAAAGGCTATTTTGGAAAACGAAGTGATGAACAAGGGCTTCGGCTTCCTTTTGTGCGAAGCGGATATTTTCTAAGCGCTCTTTCCAAACCCATGATGGCTTTCTTTGTTTATCCGCTTTGGATATTTTTTTCGAGAACCCTGGACCGTTTGGGTAAAGGACTAAGAACGGCAGCCCGTGACGCGCTCCTCTCCCAGCAGGCAACTGAAGGAACAACGGCAAGGGTTTTTGGATTTCACAGAAGTATGGATACCCTGGGAGCAGCTATTGGCCCCACCCTTTCCCTTTTGTTCCTGCTTTATTTTCCGCATCACTACAAGACCATCTTTTTGTTGGCCTTCATCCCCGGACTCATTTCTGTTGCACTTGTTTTTCTGGTGCGTGAGAAAAGACAGAAGGAATCAACAATGGCGAAAGGAAACTTTTTTTCCTTCTTCCGCTACTGGAATATCGCAAAACCGGAATACAAACAGTTGGTAGCTGGAGTGGCATTTCTGGCCCTGTTCAACAGTTCGGATGTGTTTTTATTATTAAAGACCAAACAAATTACCCAAAGCGATAGCATCACCATCGGGGCCTACATTGCCTACAATATTGTATTTGCACTGGCTTCATATCCGCTGGGCATACTGGCCGACCGCATCGGGCTGAAGAAAGTGTTCCTGGGTGGACTGATACTTTTTGCAATTGCCTATTTTCTTTTTGGCTTCACCAGTTCAACCGCTGTCATTTTTATTTCCTTTTTCATTTATGGACTTTTTGCTGCGGCTTCCGAAGGCATTACCAGGGCCTGGATCAGCAACATGGCCGGGGGAAGAGATACGGCAACAGCCATTGGTTTTTATACTTCCTGTGAAAGTATCTGCACATTATTGGCAAGCATCATCGCCGGATTTCTCTGGAATCAGTTTGGAAGCGAATCAACATTCTTTACTACCTCCGCCGCCGCCGTCATTGTGTTTTTTTACCTGATCACCGTATCCCGCTCCAAAAAAATCTGAGCCCACATAATCTATTCACCATTCACTATTCACCATTCACCTTCCACCAACTACCAACTATCAACTATCTCTCTCTCTCTTATCAGGGAAAATCTCCAACTTATCTGTGTTTCTTCCCTTTTTTATTACAGCTGTGATGAATAGCTTTTGAAATGGCAACCATCTATCCCTGGCAGAGGGCTCCATTTCTTCGGCTACTGACCGCATTCATTGCAGGTATATTGCTTCAATCTGAATTTCATTTTCCGCCAGGTTCCCTGTTTTTCTTTTTGGGCCCATCCATTCTTGTTCTCACTGCCTATGGGCTGATACCGGTTCACTGGAAATTCCGTTTTAACTTCATCGCCGGATTAGGCATTCATCTTCTTGTTGCGGATGCAGGCGCCATGCTTTTTTATCAGCAGCATATTGAACATCAGCAAAACTGGTTTGCCTACAAAATGAATAGTAAAAGTTTTTTCCTCGCCACCATTGAAGAACCATTGGTTGTGAAAGCCAATTCCTTCAAGGCCCTCGCCAGCATCAGTGCAGTTATTGATCACCATCGTTTTATTGCAACAAAAGGCAAGGCGCTTCTCTATTTCAGAAAAGATTCATCCATGCCTCCGATCCACTATGGCAGCCAGATCGTTTTTCAAAAACCACTTCAGGTAATCCAGAACAGTAACAATCCGGGGTGCTTCGACTATCGCGGTTACAATCACGATCAGGACATCACGCACCAGGTATTTCTAAGCGGCCGGGAATTCATTCTGCTCTCGAGGTCCAATAAAAATCTTGTTACCGATTTTATTTTTCACTGTCGCGACTGGCTGGTGAGTATTCTCAGAAAATTTATTCGTGGAAACAAAGAAACCGGTCTTGCCGAAGCCCTCCTGATTGGTTACAAAGATGACCTGGACAAAGCACTCGTGCAGTCTTATTCCAACACCGGTGTTGTTCATATCATTGCCATATCAGGACTGCACATCGGATTGATCTATGAAGGTTTGCTGATGCTCACCAAATCTTTAAGAAGAAAAAAACTTCGCCTGCTCCGGCTTATGCTCGTGCTTTCCGTGCTCTGGCTATTCAGTGTTCTTGCCGGAGCACAGCCATCGGTGCTTCGTTCCGCAGTGATGTTTTCTTTTATTGCGCTCGCGGAAGTAGCCGGAAGAAGAACCAATATTTATAACAACCTTGCGCTGTCGGCCTTTGTTCTTCTTTGCATCAATCCATTCTGGCTCTGGGATGTGGGCTTTCAGCTTTCCTACGCCGCCGTGACCAGTATTGTACTTTTTTTCCGCCCGGTTTATAATTGGTTTTTTATTTCAAACAAAGTTTTAGACTTCATCTGGAAACTGAATGCCGTTACCATTTCTGCACAACTCCTCACGCTTCCACTTACCATGTATCATTTTCACCAGTTGCCCGTGGTTTTTCTTTTTACCAACCTGGTGGCCGTTCCACTATCAAGCATCATTCTGATAGGAGAGATCATTCTTTGCTGCATCTTCTTTGTTGTTCCACTTGCCAAATTTGCAGGGTTGGTTTTATCATTGCTCATACGGCTGATGAATGGATATATTGAAAAGCTGGAGCAAATTCCTTTTTCTCTTTGGAGTGGAATATCTGTGAGTGCTTTTCAGGCGGTCTTGCTTACGATTTGCATTTTGCTCTTCTGTTTTTGGCTGCAGGAAAACCGCAAATCCCTTGTCCTTCCCATGCTGGCTCTTCTTCTTGGTTTCATTATTATCCGCACACATTCATTTCTACGGGCAGGAAATCAAATGCGCGTCATCATTTACAATATTCCAAAGCATCCTGCCATTGATTTGATTTACGGAAGGCAAACTTATTTTTTTGGAGACGCCGCTTTGATCACAGACCCTTTTCTCTTTCGTATGTATCTCCAGCCCTCCAGAACAGAACAAAGAATCAGCATCGAAAAAAAATTCTGCATAAAGCAGTTTGTGATCGCCGGAAAAAATATCTGCATCCTTGATTCCACCATGAGCCGCATTCGTTTGTCGCCTGCAACAATTCTTGACCTGCTTGTTCTATCCGGGAATCCGAAAATAAAAATCAATGGACTAACCAGATCGAATTCTATAAGGCAGGTGGTGATTGATGGAACCGTTTCTCCATGGACGGCAGCCAAGTATAAAAAAGAGTGCGAATCACTGCATATTCCTTGTCATGATGTGGTGGAAAAAGGTGCTTTTGTGTTGAACCTCTAGCCCCTACCTTTGCTCGCCATCATTCAGCCTAAAGCGGCAATATTTTTGATCATGAACAAGAAAATCACCTCGGCCCTTATTTCGGTTTTTTATAAGGAGGGACTGGAACCAGTTATCGAAGAGCTCCGGAATTTAGGCGTGACCCTCTACTCGACCGGCGGCACTCAAAAATTCATTGAAGAAAAAGGTGTGGAAGTAATTCCAGTGGAGGACCTGACTTCTTATCCTTCTATTCTCGGTGGAAGAGTGAAGACCCTTCATCCTTCAGTATTTGGTGGCATTCTCGGAAGAAGAAGTAATCCTACAGACCTTGAAGAAATGAAAGAGTTCGAAATTCCGGTGATTGACCTGGTGATTGTGGACCTTTATCCCTTTCAGGAAACTGTGGCGCGCACCAGTGAAGAACAACAGATCATCGAAAAGATCGACATCGGCGGTCCTTCCATGATTCGGGCAGCTGCTAAAAATTTTCAGGATGTTGCCGTCATTGCTTCCAGGGATCAATATGCAAACCTTGTTGAACTTCTGCGGGAGCAAAAGGGAAGCCTGAGCCTGGAGCAAAGAAAAAACTTTGCTGCTAAAGCTTTCACTACGGTTGCTGAATACGATATCGCCATTCATAATTATTTCAACCCTTCCTCGCCGATGACCATTATTGGTGCGGGACAAAAAACAGTGCTGCGATACGGTGAGAACCCACACCAGGAGGCACACTTCTATGGTGATCTTCAACTCGTTTTTGAGCAGCTGCATGGAAAGGAAATTTCTTACAACAACCTGGTTGATATAGATGCAGCGATTGAGCTGATCAAAGAATTTGATCAAACCTGTTTTGCCATCATCAAGCACACGAATGTTTGTGGTATTGCCCTGCGTGAAGAATTGCAGGAAGCATGGCAAGATGCGCTGGCAGGAGATCCCGAGAGTGCTTTTGGCGGCGTTCTGGTGTGCAATGCACCGATGGACAGGCAAACTGCATCAGCCGTCAATGAAATATTCTTTGAAGTATTGATCGCTCCTTCTTTCAGCGAAGACGCCTTGCAGATTCTGAAAACAAAAAAGAACCGCATCCTCCTGCAACTGAAAAATAAGAACAGCACAACATCCATTTATAAAAATGTTGTCAATGGAACTTTGACGCAGGGCAAAGACCTGGGCAATTTTGAAAAATGGGAAGAAGCAGGCGGACGCAGTTCCAACGAAAGAGAGAAAGAAGACCTGCTCTTTGCAAACCTGGTATGCAAACATCTCAAATCAAATGCTATTGCTCTTGTGAAGCACAAGCAGCTTATTGGAAAGGGTTGCGGACAAACCAGCCGTGTAGATGCTCTTCGGCAGGCACTGGAAAAAGCAAGACAGTTCCAATTCGACCTCAAAGGTTCAGTGATGGCCAGCGATGCTTTCTTTCCTTTCAACGACTGCGTTCAAATGGGTCACGAAGCGGGCATCACTGCATTCATCCAGCCAGGAGGCTCCATCCGCGATAAAGACAGCATTGAATATTGCAAGGAAAACGAACTGGTGATGGTGCTGACAGGAATGAGGCACTTCCGGCATTAATTTTTAAGACCGAATGATCTCATTATTTTTTTGCTTTCGAATTATCTCTCTGCGACAACCCTTCGCGTTCTCCTTTCTCCGTGGTTAGAAATTTGTCTTTCCGGTTGCTGCTGATTCTGGAAATAAATTCCTCATAAGCTTCTCTCCAACCCTCAAAAGAACTATCGGTTCCCAGGAAGCTGTTGTGCCAGATGGTGATCATACGGCCATTCACAGAACGGATCACACTGTAATATTGCATCAACTCGTTCAATGCCTGCCCGGCGGAAAGATGTTGTTCGTAGTAAGCGTTGGCGTCCATGAAACAGAAAGGATGAAGGAGTAAATCGGTTTTTTCTTCATGCTTCAGATCATACCAATAATAAGGAGTAGAAATCGAAGCCCGGAAACCATTGATGCTTCCATATCCCATTGAATAATCGTTTTTGATTCCCAAACCAAGCAGCTGCTGATAAGTTACGGGAAGTTGAAAACGGATAAAATGTTGCCTGGAATGAGCCACAGGTTTTCCTGTGATTTGCTCCAGTAAATGTTTTTCTTTTGTGAGCAGTGAAGGAAGATTGCCACTGGCCCAGGAAGGATGCAGCCCCGTAGTATATTTTGCAGCAAGATCGCGGATCAGTTTTTGAAATTCAGGATTGGCAACACTGATATTTTTATCGTGCCTGGTCTTTTCTTTTGCCAACAGAAAAAAATAAATCGGCTCCAGTGCAAAATTTGCATGTAGTTCATCCATCCAGTCGTATGCATCATAAGGATCCTGGATCTTTCCCCTCAACACCTTTAATCTTTTCGAGAGTTTTCTCAACTTCAATTTGAACAAGAGCAGAAGCACTCCCCCGGCGTTTCTTTTAAACCCCTTGTTTCGAAAACTCCAGGCCATGTCTATATCGTAGGTAGGAAGAAAACTAAAATGGCTGTCAAGGTTTTTAAATTCCTGGTTTCTTTCTGCAAGCAACAAGCGAAAATCTTCCAGCCAGATATTCACCAGGGGCAGATGCAGAAAATTGTTTTTGAAAGCCACCGAATCTTCATGCGCAAACCGGTCATAGCTGTCCTTTCCATGGGGCAGGTATTCTTCATACCGGGTGACCAGATAAAATATTGCGGCAAAAAGATCGAAACCTGTATCGCCCTCGGCTTTAAAAAATGC
>JBJMLU010000112.1:0-21406 GCA_045805145.1 Flavisolibacter sp.
AACAGGCCCTCAACCTGCGTCACAATTTTGCTGCTACCATTCAGTCCGACATCATCGAGGTGGTGGACGAAGTATGTTCGCGATATATCAGTAGCGATGAAAATATACGGATAGAAAGGATCGAGATTGACCTGGGAAATATGTCGTCAAATACACTAAGCAATTCTTTCAAAGAAATTTTTCGATACCGTTTTGAAAAAGAACTGAAGGACCGCCTTTCTTTCGTGGCGGCACAACAAAGAAATTTCTCCCGGCAAGTCAGCGAGACAGAAGCGCTGCAATGGTACCTGTTGCATGGTTCACTTCCCTGGTGGGCTGTAGCATCAGAAACGGACCTGGACCAGGCGATCGAGCAGGTACTTAGACTGGAGAAACATCAACTACTGAATTTTCTTGTTCGTTATCGTTACCACAATGCTCTTTGGAAACGGCTGGCCTGGCAATTTGTTCCAAAAATTCAAAAGCAGGTCGTTGGCTTACTGGAAGAATTAAGAACAGCCGAAAAGATTTTATCGGAAGTCGTCACCAGAATAATTGATCCAACTTTTATCCAACTGATCCCTCATGAATCCAGCGAAAAGCTGGAAGCATATATCCTTTCCTTTGTTTTAACAAATGCACCAGCGTTATGGTCAGCGGATGAAGCGTCGATCTCCCGGTTCCTGAAGAAATTTCTCAGGGAATATTTTACGGACCGAAAGTTAACGGAATCCGGTTTTTCAAATCCGGAGCCGTCAACCATTGTGAGTAAGATGGAAGACAGGGTATTTGATCAGCTAAAATTGTTTTCAGTTCCAGAAGAAACTTCTAAAATTTTGGTGAACAAAAAACTTACGGAACGCGCAGATCCATCTTTAAAGCTCTCAGCGGCATCAGGAGGAAAAGAAGAATCGCTGCAAATAGAAGAACAGGAAAAATTTTTGGCCTCACACTCCGGGATCATTTTACTGGCACCCTTCTTCAAACCATTTTTTACGGAACTCGGTTTACTGAACGATAATTCCTGGAGGAGGGAAGACAGCCGGTACAGGGCTGTTCACCTGCTCCAGTTTCTGTGCACAGGGGAAGAACAGCTGCCGGAATACAGGCTGATCCTGGAAAAAATTATTTGTGGTCTTTCGCCACACCATCCGCTTCCGAGGGACATTGATTTATCAGAGAAGGAACGCTCAGAATCCGAACTTTTGCTGACTTCTGTAATCGGTCACTGGAAAATATTAAAGAATACATCCATTCAGGGCTTTCGTGAAAATTTTTTAAAGCGCGAAGGACTGATCTCCCGGACAGAAGATGGCTGGCTCCTTCAAATAGAAAGAAAAACCCTGGACATATTATTGGACAGTTTGCCCTGGGGATTTTCTACTGTTAAATTATCCTGGAATGATTTCATCCTATCGGTAGAATGGTAAACGGAATGAACCATACCGAAAAGCTGACGTCTGAAAAGATTGACCAGAACGCCGAGAGCCTCGCCCGGGAAATTACCTGGTTTGCCAGTGTGGTTAAAGAAAGACTCAGCGATTATCTTTCACAGGAAAAAAAAGATTCCACTACTTCACCGCAAGGATCAGGAGTTACCGGCACAAACATGATCGATACGCCACCCGATCTTTCGGACGACCATTCAGTTTATGCTGATTTCGTTCGATACTATCATCTCACCACCGAGGAACGGATTCTGCTCATGCTGGCCCTCATTCCTCATGTGCAGCCCCATCTCCTCGATGTTTTTTTCTCGATCAACAAATCATTGAATCGCAGCTACACCGAGTTTGGTGGTGTTCGTGGTTTGCGACATGGAGGCTTTATTCCCACCATTGAAACAGCATTGTTTCTCCTGGCGAAAAATGACCTTCATAAAAGATTCCGCTTACACGGTCTCTTCGAACCCGATCATGTTTTTCTTGCCCATAATATCATTGTTCTCGAGCAGAGTGGTAATGAACCTTTTTATAGTAGTGCCCTTGGCATTTCGGATGAATACATCGATTTCTTTACCACGGGTAAGATCCGCAAGCCAGCTTTCAGCATGGATTTTCCTGCTAAAAGATTAAAGACCCAGATGGAGTGGACCGATCTTGTGATCGATGATTTTACTTCCCTTCAGCTGGACGAGATCAGGATCTGGTTGGAATATGGCAGAACGTTTAGTGAAGATTGGGGTATGAGTAAAAAGATCAGGCCCGGATTTAAGGCCTTGTTTCATGGTCCGCCGGGTACAGGCAAGACGCTTACCGCAGCACTCCTCGGCAAACTATTCAAACTGGATGTATACCGGATCGATCTTTCGATGGTGGTATCCAAATACATCGGAGAGACTGGAAAAAACCTGGAAAGAGTTTTTAAAAAAGCAGAAAACAAAAATTGGATCCTGTTCTTTGATGAAGCAGATGCCTTATTTGGAAAACGCACCAGCATTTCTGATGCGCACGATAAATATGCGAACCAGGAGATTTCTTATCTCTTGCAAAGACTGGAAGACTATCCGGGATTGATTGTGCTGGCTTCGAATATGCGCAATAATGTGGACGAAGCTTTTACCCGCAGGCTTCAGTCTATCATTCATTTTCAAAAGCCGCAGCCTGCTGAAAGGTTGAAGCTTTGGATCAATGCATTTAGTGAGCGGTGTACTCCTCCGCCCAGGAGGGAGCTGGAGCAGATCGCACAACAATTTGAACTATCAGGTGGAGCGATTATGAATGCGGTGCAATATGCCTCACTCAAAACATTGAACAGGCACGAGGCCGTCATCCGGGTGGAAGACTTGATCGAGGGTATAAAAAAAGAATTCAGAAAGGAAGGAAAAACTTTGTAATCATGCACGAGTCGCTGAACAAACCCACACAGAATCCTTCAAGACCTACTTCAAGGGACAGACTGGCCATTGGCAAAGTGGATGATCCGATGGAACAGGAAGCAGATGCAATGGCCGACAAAATAATGCGTATGCCCGATGCAGTATTTGTACAACGCAAATGCGCGCAGTGCGAAGGGGAAGAAGAAAAAATCCAGCGCAAGCCGTCGCAAGGATTTTTTCAAAGAAAGAAAAGCCAGTCAACACAAACAGGAACATCCCTCAGTCAGTCCATCACCACTACAAGAGGAAATGGTCTTCCTGTTCCCGAACCTACGCGCAGCTTTATGGAGAGCCGTTTCGCCGCGGACTTTTCAAAAGTTCGTCTGCATACTGGTGACGATGCAACGCAGTTATCGCGCAGGCTGGATGCACAGGCCTTTACCACCGGAAGCGATATTTATTTTAATGAAGGAAAATTTGCTCCGGACCAGGCAGAAGGACGCCACCTCCTGGCCCACGAGCTTACCCACACCATTCAGCAGCAAGGCGCCACGGGTGCTCCCGTGCAGCGCGTAATGGCTGCCGTGGATATTGCTGCCATTTCGCAGGAGATCAGGGAAGCAACAGAAGGTTGGGGTACAGATGAAGAAAGGATTTTTGTGAACCTCCAGCGATTGGGCAAGGACCCTGCGAACATCAGTGCGCTGATCGCCGATTACAAAAAACAGTTTAATGAATCGCTTGAAGGCGTTCTTCGCGACGAGCTCAGTGGAAGTGAGCTGCAACTGGCATTGGAGGAAATTGGTATTGCTACTCCTGGAAGCGCATCGATGATGGCAACTGGAGCGCCCTCCACCGATGCAGAATTCAATCTTGCGGCGCAAAGGTTGGACAATGCCATGCGTGGACTCGGCACAGATGAAGAAGCCATTTATTCCGTCCTTCTTCCATTCAATCGTGACGCAACCGGACTCACAAAATTAAAGTCCGTATACAAAACATTAACCGGTCGCGAACTGCAAGCAGATATAGAAGATGAGATGAGCAGTGATGAACTGGCCTATGCGCTTTATCTGCTGAATGCTCCACCTGATGCGGGTTTGCACAGCAGATCATTGACAGGAGCGGGGAAGGATCTTGGTTCCGGAACGGTGCCGGGTGGAACTGTAACGGTACGTACCGGTGATCAGCGTCCGGGACAGTCAGGTGATGATCTGTTTACGATTGGATACATCGGAGGTTCTTCACAGGATTCACGCTGGCTGCAATTTATCTGGCGTGAAATGATCGTGACCGAGGCCGATGGTTCTGTAAAAGCATTGAATGAAAATTACAGCAATGGAAAGGTCACGTATAATTTGACTACCGATCCTGATAACCCCATTTACAATACCGATACCAATAGCTCCACTTCGCCATTTTACCAGGATGGATTTTTAAACAACCGTACCGCTGATAGCACGACGTTGATCGATGAACCCGGGCCAATTGATACAAAAGTGCAGCGCCATATCAATGCAGGCGCCACTAAAGTAATATCACGCTCGCATTTCAATACTTTTCTCATTCGAGACTACCGTCCTCTGTTCCAGGTAAGTCTTACAGTAGAATGGACCTATACCAACAGCACGATCCCGCCACGAATGCAGAAACTTGAATCGGCAAAATCTGTTGATCATCTGCCCAGTGATATGCGTGCCACTTTGCTGAAGCAATTCCCTTCGTATAATTATATCTTATAAAACTTAGATCATTCTTCATTCTTGTCCGAGTTAGCTACCATATCATCCCAGCCTGTTACAAAGCCGGTTGCTCCGGCAACAGAAAATTCCGATGCATCTGAATTATCGCTCGATGACCTGATGGATTCCGGGCTTGAACGATTGCCTCTTCAAAGAAAATTATTGATCGGGGCAGCCGATGATCCGCTGGAACATGAGGCCGATCAAATGGCAAAGGAAGTAGTGAGCGCACCCGATGCGTCTTTTCTCCAAAGAAAATGCACCGACTGCGAAGAAGAAGATAAGCTGCAAAGAAAACCAGTAAAGTCCTTCATTCAAAAAAAGCAATCCGCGCCTTCAGCACAAGTAGATGATCAGGTTTCCAGTTCAATTGAAGCAAGCAAGGGAAGTGGGCGAAGTATGGAACCTTCCGCACTGTCCTTTATGGAAAGCCGCTTCCAGCAAGATTTTTCAAAGGTTCAAATACATGCCGATCCTTTTGCTGCGCAATTATCACAGTCTATTCATGCACAGGCATTCACTACAGACAGCGATATTTATTTCAACAGTGGGAAATACGCGCCTGAAACTCACGAGGGCAAAGAACTCCTGGCACATGAACTGACACATGTAGTGCAACAAAGTCAGCCTGTTCAAAGAAAATTAATCCAGAGAAAGCCCGACGAAGAAAAAATTTATTCGGAAGCAGGGCTGAATTACAACAAGGCCTCTAAAGAAAATCTGGATTCCTGGCATCTGTTATTTAAATTCTATAATATTTTTTTAAAGAAGGATATCTATCCCGGCTCCAGCCCGATTGCTTATGCCAATCATGTTTATGAGATCCAGCAATTCTTTAAGAAAACCTACCAAACAGAATGGGCCAGTCATCCCGCCGATGGAATTCTTGATACGGAGACATTGAATTATTTGTTATCCTGGGCCAAGGAATATGAAAAAAGCAGGGAACATCCGGAACAGTTCGAAGGGCTCGATATTGATGTGCTGGAGCGACTCGCTTCGATACATGAAACAAAGAATCCAGCCTTGCAGTCAGGATATCTCAAGGATGTCTACCAATTTCAACTCATAAATGACTATGGATTTGCCATTGAGGAAGGAAGCAAGGGAGATTATGTGACCCGGCTTCAGAAATCACTCATATACCTGCATTATCCAATTTCAGAGACCGAGTTGGACAAAAAATTCGGTCCTGAGACCAAGCAGGCATTGGAGAAATTTCAAAGGGACGCCGGGCTGGAAGGAAAGAATGTGGATGGAAGGTTTGGACAGAGAACGCTTCGATTATTGGATGATCTGATGGCACGCAGAGGTTCCATTCTCATTTTGCCGGGCATATATTCTTTTGTGGAAGGCAATGTGTCAAGAGGACTCAATTTATTTATTGATGGAGATGGAGATGAGAGAAAAGAATTGAAGCTGCATTTTTCTGTAAAATCTTCGAAATTATATCTCTCCGTATACCATACCGATACAGGCGAAACCCGGGGACCTGTAGAAATTGAAACCAACGGCCTCGATCTTTCCAGGGAAATCCGAATTGTAGAATCAGATCCCACAGAAGGATTCTCTGCGTCAAAGATCAAGCTGAAAAATGTTTCAAAAGATGATAATGGCGGAGTGGCTCCCGTAGAATCAGTTATTGAAATACTGCCACCGAAGAAAAAAATACAGGACGGTACTTATGAAATTAAATCAGGTTCTAAATCTTATTCATTATCATTTAATGTCAGTAAAATAAAACTGGATACTGTTGTTCGTTCAGATATTGCCATAGAACCCACACATATTGCAGCCGAAGTACACCTCGGAACTTTTAATGATACATTCAGATTTACGATTGTAAAAGATGAATCCAAAGAAGATGAGGATACAGACGAATCGGTACCGGGCAAGTATCATTATAAATTAAAAATTGCGGGAATCGGTACAAATGGGGATATGGTATTTGTTCCCGACATTCCTTTTGTTTTGCCAGAGTCCCGCCTGGAGCAGCTGGTCTTTAATGATATGGAAAAAGATCCCACCTCCATCAGTTATGATTTCGACGGAGACACGAATGTGGATGTCCGGCTAAATACGATTATGCGGCAGGTTTGGGACAGACGACAGGAAGACAAATCTATTCCGGAAACCGGGCGAAGCATTACCGTTGTACTCACCGGCCCTGCATTGGAAAAAAGAGAAGAGAGAAATTTTGTTCTAGTTAATGGAATATTCCAGTTTAAAGAAATCAAATCAGAGGAAGTATTTGAAGCGGCGATTGAAGCAAAGGGTGGGAAAACTTTAAAAGAGCAAAAGGTTCCCGCCAATATAGAAGAAGAAATTGAAGGGGTAGATGCAGCAGTAGAACAGTTCTATATGCAGGCCGCAACCGATCAAACCATTAACCGGCAGACCTATATTGCCTATCGACTTCTGAAAATTACATTCAAGGACCTTTCGTCTATAATTGATAAAAAGGAAACAGACCTTACGGCTGACGATCAGAAAAAAATACAGCAGGCAGCCAATTATGCAGATATTTTTTATGAGCTCTTTAAGAAAGAAACCAAGGATGCACGGAAGGAAACATCTACAGCAGCAACGGAAGTTTCGTCTACCGATACGGAAACCAATCCGTTTACCCAGGAATCTGAAACCACAACCATTGCCGCTTTTACAGAACCAACCGTGTCTTATTACGAACTGCACCTGGCAGATGAATTAAGAAAACATAATTGGGCAAGGGCAGTAGTCAGCTTTCGATATCTCAGAGAAGGATTTAATTTATGGGTTTCAGAAAAAGTAAAAGAAAAAAAACCAAAAGATCCCGATTCAGAACAGATTGCCGCTTATTTTAAATATGGAGAAGCTTTAAAAGAAATCTCTTCAAACAAGAATAACAAATACATTACAAGAGTCCGCGCTATTTTTTATTCCTGGGAACAGTTCCAAAATGAGCCGGGAGTAAAATCCATCGAACTGCCCATGTATTACTACCTGGATGAAGAAGACAAGAAATGGTGGGTAGTGGATCTTGTTCGCCCTGATCATCCCTTCAAGAGAAAAGTGGCTGTAGATGATCAAAACAAAATCATCAGAACAAATGATGGAAGTACGCCTGCTCCTCCGCGAGAGCTATTTGATAAATTAAATGATAAAGAACATTTGCCCAAGGGTGTTCTTTTGTATGATGCGGGAAAAGGAATTTCGGGAAGAATTAATATGACAGAGCCCTGGCAATGGAAAGATATTTTGGGATGGATAGGGCTTGGTCTTGCTGCAATTGGACTTGCAGCGCTTGTAGTGCTGAGTGAAGGAACTGCCACACCGGTTGCTGCCCAGGTCTTCTTTGCGCTCTCTGCCCTGGCGGGAGGAACAGCAGCGGTGATGGATCTCTATTCCATGTACAAGGATGAAGAGTGGTCGGCAAAAAGAGTGGTGATGGATGCCGGACAAATTGCGGCCAGCATATTGAGTCTTGGAACGCTCGGGGCAGGACGTCTGGTGGTGGTAGCCAGAGAAGCTGAAGTCACGGAAAGACTAACTGGAAATATGGCCAAACTAGCAGCGCTGGCCGATACCTGGTATGTACCCATGATCCGAGCGACGATTGCGACCGACCTGACTAATCTGGTGCTGTTAGGAAAAGATACGCTTGATAAACTGGCGGAGATCGACAAAATGCCGGGAGATGATGCCGCAAAAACAAGAGCCAAAATATTTTTGTTGTCTCAATTGTTGTTTGCTTCCGGAATGACCATTATATCAGTCAGGGGAGGAGTGCGCGGACTGGATCAGACGCCTACGCTCATTTTACACGAAGGTCCTGATGGCATTCCTGTAGTTTCCGATGCACGGGTATGGCTATCTGAAAATATTCATGCAGCCGACCTGTTGGAAAAAATTACAGCGCTGGCAAAACAAAGAAATTTCCCATTGAACAGTGCAGCCGACAAAATGTATAATATTGAGAACCTGATCAAGGGACTTCAGAATCCAAAATTCGGAGAATCGAAATATGCAGTAACAGCACTCGAGAACTTATTGAAAAATGGCGATGAATTTGAGAAGACTGCACAGGCAATTGCTTACTGTCAAAAGAAGGAAATCGATGGCAAGATCAGATTTGAATTTTTTGATGTGATTTATGAAGGAATTGTTTTAGGCAAGACCCGAAGCTTCCCAAGAAGTTTTGGAAAGATGGAGGATTTTGTTCAATTCTCGAAGGAGATGAGAGTGATTCTTGGTAAATATGGAAAAGATATTCGCATTCAGGGAAGTTCCACCATTGACCTTCCAACCAAACTTCCCGATATTGATATTGCTATATTTGTAAGTGAAGACGAATTCATTGAGGCAATGAAGACAGTGTGGGCAAAGCAATACGCGAAGTATATGAAAATTGCCATACCGGAACCTTCTAAGATCGATACCAAATCATTTATGGAATTTATTAGCCAGGCTGAAAAAACAGGTAAAGGAAAAGTAGCTCCCAATGGAGTCACTATTGACGGCGAGATGGAGTCTGCGGTTTTGGCGAATAAAAATGGAAAAATCTTTGGCTCCAAGATTCTTTCCGGTAGCGAAAAAGCAATCCGTGACGGCTGGACAGCCACCTTAAATCTAGAAGACATTGATATTTCACTGATTGAAAGAGGAACATCTTTTGACGTTGGGCCCTTCATCCCGCTGGCTGAATAATTTAATTAAAAGAAATGACGCGTTGCCTGGTATATTACTATTCGAACAGAAGCAAAAAAGAAATTTTTTTTGAGTTAGGTCTTGCCCTGGGCTGGCCAATCGAAGAAAACAAGTCGCTCTATCCTTTTCAAGGCGCGGAGTGTTATGTAGGCATTCACAGAAGCGAAGATGCAGCATCCCCCGGAGAAGAAATTGAAAAAGGAAACTACCGGGCCTTTCCTTATTATATCGATTTTTCCTGTGACGAACTGGAAGACGAAGACCTGGTTCCCCTTGTCAGAAGAGTTCTGCAACATTTGTGGAAACTCAATATACCTGCAGTAGCGGAAGCCGGATTTGAGGAGGAACTGCCATACAACGGCGGATCAAAAAATGAAGAAATGAACTGGCCTTCCCATGGACTTGTCAAATGAGAACCACAACGAATTAATTTCTAGCCCTTCTTCTGAAATCTTTTTACTTTATTATTGGTGCTGTTGAATTCATCACTCGCAGAAGCGGGCTTCTGAGAAGGCTGACTTTTTTTCTTTTCTGTTTTTTCATGGCTGCTGGTTTTTTTTACATTGCTCACCTTTACCCAGGCACTCGATTTTTCTTCTGTAGAAACATCAGTGGTCTGCGCAAAACCTTTTGAGGCAAAAAAACAAAATGTTAGAAGGATCAAAATCTTTTTCATGTCATAGTTTGATGCGAACACCGGCGGCCAGCTGGTTTCCGTTCGACTGAATGAATAATTGCGAAACGCCTCCCGTTTCTTTCTGCCACTGCTTTTTATTTTTGATTCCTTTCACCAGTGTATACACCAGGTCTGCACCCAGAATGGTTACTGCAGCACCTCCAAGGATCAGGGCATTCCTTCGAAAGCTTTCCGCATTGTGCAGGTGAATATTGGCTTCCGACTGACTTGCTCCACGAACACCAATGATGTTTCCACTGGCATCTCTTTGAAACTCCCGGTACTGCGCCATATCCTGGTAATTTTGATATTCCTGTTCTGATCTTGACCTATAATAAAACGCTCCGCCAACAGCGCCTGCATAAACAGCTGTGATGGCAAATAAAGCAGGCTTCCTGTTTCTGCCATAAGGACCACCACTTACCCCATAGTGCCCAAGCCCGGGAACCAGAATATTAAAGATCGCGTTGGATGGACCACCTTTTAATTTTGCCGCCGTCTTGAATACAGGTGCGGGCTTTGCAACCGCAACGCTGTCTTTTTTCTTTTGTGCCGGTGGCGTTGTTACCAGTTGCATTTCTGTAGCCGCTTCAATATTCAGGGCCAGCCGATCGCTGCTTGTGCTGCCGCGTTCATCTTTCACCGTTAGTTCAAAAGCATAGTTACCCGGCATCAATTCACCTTCCACCTTTGTACTCAAAGAATCAGGTGCAGACAGGCGGAGGGTTGAAGGTCCACCGATCTGCTTCCACTGCGCAGAAACAATTTTTCCATCCGGATCATAGGATTTGCTTCCATCCAGCACTATTGGTTTCTCCGCCGGCAAATGAACCGACATGAAGGGTCCCGCATCTGCTTTGGGTGGAAGGTTGGTGCCTTTCCTCGAAGTCGTCACCAATCCTGGTAGTTTTTTGTAATTGACGCTGATGCGTGCCTGCAGTTCATCTCCTTCCTTCAATGTGGACGCACCGGTTTTCCAGTAACAGGTATAACTCTGGTTACCCGGTTTTATTTTGGGTTCAACAGGTGCAGAAAATATTTCTTCTACCTTTCCATCCCTTTTTCGAATGACCTTCAGCGTTACTTCCTTTATATCATAAGACCTGTTGTCCAAACGGTACTCCACTTTGTACAAACTGGAATCAATTTTTATCAGTCTTACTTCCCGGATCAATGCCTGTGAAAACCCCTGCAGCCAGCACAGAAGGGAAGCCAGAACCATCCATATGATTTTATTTGATCCTGACCGCTGCATTTGCTGAAGTTTTAGCGAGATAAATATCATTGTCCGTATTACTAATCTGCAATACACCCACCCAGGCAACAGCGCTGAGGTCGGATGTAAATGAATAATTTTTGGCATTGGTGCTGTTGGCTGCAGGAATTTTCAACAGTCGTCCCGACTGAACAACCCAGAGATTGCCACGTGAATCAAAATCAAAATTGGAGGGAGGTCCAGTCAGCAGGCCGTTGGTATTGGATGAAGTGTACACATTCAATAAATTTCCGGAGCTGCTTGCTCTTCCCATCCCTGCCGGTGTTGAAAAATACAGATCGCCATCGGGGTGAACCCTGATATCATCCAGTCCACCCTGAACGCTGGAAAGATTGATGGTGTTGACCTGGTTCGATCCGCTGTTGACATAATAAAGTGTGGTCTTGTTGGATGCTGTGATCCACATGCGGTTCGTTGAGGAAGCAAAAGCCAGTGAAGAAAACTGCGCATTGCCTGCATTGATCACGGTATTGTTTCTTCTTACCTGCCGGTCGCCCAGTACCCAGAGGCTTCCATTGTTGTCGATGGCTATGGCATTGATGGTGGTATTGCCCGCAAGTCCTGTGGTTGAATAAAAAGAAGTCCAGCTGTTTGATGAAGTATTGAAGCGGGCTACTTCGTTTCTTCCATAGATCCAGAGGTTCTTATTTTGATCCTGGAAAAGGCGCGTGTCGCTGTTGAAAACAAGTGAAGATGGAAGGTTAATGGCACCAGACCAGTTTCCGGTCGTGTCGGTTCTATACAATTTTCCATTGGTTCCCAAAAAATAGATCAATGAAACAGAGTTCACCGCCACTTGTGAAAAACCTGTGTTGGGAAGGTTGCGCATCGTTTGATAGAAAGGCGCTGTGATGATGGAGGTAAAATTATAATTGGAACATCCATTGCTTGCTCCCAGCGAAACCGTATATACTCCGGGGTTAGCATAAGTCTTGTTGCCCGGATTTTGTGCGTTGGATGTGGTGAAGTCTCCGAAATTCCAGGTATAACTGGTTGCATTGCTTACCGCGGTTCGGAAAAAATTAAAGTCAAGATCGTCCGAAGTATATCCCCAGTTGTTGTTTGGTGTGAGACCATTGTTACTGATGGTTACTGGTGTAGATGTCGTTGCTGTATCACAGCCGCCTGCATTGATCACGGACAAAATAATGGTATACGATCCTGCCGAAGGATAAGTGTAGGTAATGGAAGAATTGGCGGAAGGTGCAGTGGGAAGAACCACGCCATTGCCAAAATTCCACTGATATTTTCCGCCATTGCGGGTAGCGGAAGCATTGACTGTAACGGTACCGCATCCGGAAACAGAAACGGTTTGAGCGGGTTGGGCTTTTCTGCAGATGCTGACCTGCGCCGTATAATAATTATCGCCGCATCCATTGGTAGCCTTCAGCGAAACGGTATAGTTCTTATCCTGCGAAAAAGTTTTGCTCACCGTTGGAGCGGAAGAAGAGCTGCTGGTTCCATCTCCGAAATCCCAGGTATAGCTGGCAGGACTGCTGCTTTGCGTTTGGTTCGTGAATTCAATGGTAGAATCATTGAGTGACTGATAGCTGAATTTTACATCGGGAAGACATTGAGAAACCGTGATATCATGGGTCCAGAAGGACTTGCCGCAATCGTTGGCTACCGTGTATTTGATGCGGTAGGTGGTGGAAGACGAATTGGAATTCTGATAGTGATGGGGTGGGGGTTGCTCTCCCTCATAGGTGGTGCCGTCGCCGAAATCCCATAGATGCGATTTGATGGTACCGTTGTAGGAAGTAATGGAAGTAAAGCTTACTTCCAGGGAATTGGGGTCGACATGGTAAGCCACAAAGTCAACATAGGGAATAAAACAAGTTTCCTTAGGTGTTTCCACAAATTTTTTACAACCAAAAAAAAGGGTGGAATACAATAAGAAAATTAGGAGTCTAACTTTCATGCCGATTGTATTCAATTGATTTCGTTGAAAATGAAATTACGTAAATTATCATAAATTGCTGCAAATTCCGGAAGGCCGGAACCGAGGCGTGGCCTGAATTGTCTGCTGTTGAACGTTTCATCTGCAGATCATCATGGCCCAGGAAAAACACCCTAAAAAACATGCTCTTGCCCTCAGTAGAACAATATGCATTGGCTGTTGAAAAGAAAGACCGGTCAGGTTTTTCTTTTCTGGATGATTATAGCTTTTCTCCCAGCACAGTAGAAGGTTATTCCTTTATTCATTACACCGGTTCACATGGAGTCCTTTTCCAGGCGACTAAAGACTCAAAAAATTATGCCATCCGTTTTTTCCTGGAGGGTGAGCCTGAATTTTTTGAAAGATGGGCTGTCCTGGCCGATTATCTATCTTCACGCCAGCTTCCCTGGAAAGTAGATTCAGAATTTCTGGACAAGGAAGTACTCATAGATGGCCAACGTTATCCGGCTGTGAAGATGGACTGGCAGGAAGGCTTGCACCTCAATCAATTCATTGACACTGTGCTTCACGACTCTTTTGTTTTGTCAAAACTGCAGGCAAAACTGGTGGAACTTTCACAAAGCCTTGAAAACAATGGCATCGGCCATGGAGATCTGAATTATCATCATGTACTGGTGGAAGGGAATCAGGAAGACTTTCAGCTTCGCCTGGTGGGTTATGATTCTGTTTTTATCCCCTCTTTTGCCGGTTCTATCAGCCATTCGCCCGGAACTCCCGGATTTCAGCATCCAAAAAAACTGGCGACCGATTTTTCCGAGACCATGGACCGTTTTTCCGTCTGGATATTGTTAACCGGACTCGAAGCGCTCAAACATCAGCCTTCTCTTTGGAAAGACGGAGACGCGCAGTCAAGGGAAAGAGATACCAATTTTCTTTTTACTGTCCGTGACCTCATTTATCCCGGGCAGTCGAAGCTGTTTCAAAAATTAAGATCATTCAATCAGCCCGCTCTGAATTTTTATACAGAGAAACTGATTGGATTTTGCCAATTAACAGACCTGGATCGCATCGACAAGCCGCAAATTTTTCGGGAAGGAGCAAAACAGGAAACTGCATTGCCTATAAGGACCGAAGAGAAAGCTCCTCCGGTGGAGAGTTCTTTCGATGTGGAAATAAAAACCATTCCTGCAGGAAAAGACGTGCTGGTGCACGGTGTGAAAAAAGGAATTACACCTTTGCGACTCGCACTCTCCAAAAAAGATTTTCCTCACGTGGCAGTCTCGAATGGCTCGGCCCTTCGGCCGGTAGGCATCCGGGAAGAAGTGCAATCTTACGAGATCGATCTTTCTCCCCGGCAAAATGAATCCATCCAAACAGTAACAGAAAAAGATAAAATTCTTGATTTCCGTGCCGATAAATATTATGTAACGGAAGATGAGCTGGTGACCCTTCACTGGCATGTGCATGGCCGTGGACCCGTGGTTCTGGAACCTGTTGGTGAAGTGAGTGAGAAAAGGGGAACAAAAAAACTGGTGCTCAACCGAACAACGGAATACACTTTACGCATTGGTGATCAAACTGAGAGCATCACCATTACAGTAGAAGCTGCGAATAAAAAAGGAGAGCCAGTTAAAGAACAAAATGAAAAAAGTTCAAAGGGAAAAAAGATTGTTCTTTTACTGGGAACAGCATTGCTTGCCGTTATCAGTTATTTTACCATCAATTTTATTTCCTCCGATAAAGTGGAGATGCCCGAGGTTCGTCAAACAACATCTGCACTCAGTACCGATGCCCTTTCCCCGAAGGCTTCTCCTTTCACGACAAAAGAAGTGAGTTCTTTTCTTCAGCATCTCTATGATGCCTATAATGCGCGCAATCTTGGTTCCATCATGTCGAACTATGCCAGTTCTGTTGATAGTTACTATGATTCGAGGTCCATCACCCGCGATTCCTTGGGCCATATCATCAATGACCTTTTTATACAACCCGCATATTATTCCTGTCATCCCGATTTTAAAACCCTTCACATCGAAGCTGCAAAGAACAGTTGCAAGGCCGTCATCACCATTCATGAAAAATTAAAAAGCCATCCTCATGAAAAAACGGCCAGTTACACCACCACGATCGAGTATTCCCTCGATCCTTCTTATAAGATCATTGCAGAAAAAACGATCGCACATTAATCGCCGATTGGATGAATTTTTAGATAACGCAGATTCAGAATAAGACTGTCTTTAAATTCCAAAGATTTCTGTCTCTCTTCTACCAACTACCAACTCCCGCACTTGCGGGACAGGTATCAACTACCAACTATTAACTTTTTCTCCTTTTTTCCATCATGGCCACAAGGTCTATTGCTGCGCAGTCTTTGATCATTTGTTTTACTATATCGAGGTTGTCTATCTGTTTAAAATTCATGCAGCCTTTCTGAAAATTGCACTGCGGAAGAAGCTTGCGGTATTTTTCGTGGAGCTTCGGTGCTCCATAGATCGGCATTGCATGAAGAGACATATAGTCTTTATTGGAAGCCAGTCCGTACTTGAATATGCCTCCCATTTTATAGAGGATCATTTCTTTGGCCATCATCTTTCCGACTTCCACCGTCAGTTTTGGCTCTCTGTCAATGATGATCTCATGAATGTCGGAAAGTAATTGTCTTCTTGAAATGTCCTGTTTGGATATGTAAGCAGTAACAGTCATGTCCTATGCGCTTTTTAGTGGAATGATCAGAATTTATTTTCTACCGGTTTTTTGAAAGCTTCCAACCATCGAAGGGCTTTACTGTGGCGCAATTGGGACCTCCGTCGCGGGCTGTACCAGGAACCTTTGTTTCCAGGCTGGGACTTTCCAGGTTGAACCAGGTAGATTCTTCCGGAAAATTTCTCAGCGGCACTTTTAATCTTCTTGAATAAACACTATCCCTCTGGCCTGCATGATTTCCGCTGCCGACATACACAAAACGCTCGCCACGCGGCCCCTGAACAAAAGGACCAGAAAAATCAACTGCACCTTCTTTATCTTTTCTCAAATCAACATGAAAGTGAAAGATCAGATCTTTTCCGTCCGATCGATTCTTTTGAACAATTTCATAATCATTTCCCTTTCCTTGTTGAAGTCCGAAATCAATTCCTGCCGGAGGATTGTCCAGGATGATCTTGAGCAGCAATTTTTTTTCCGCTTTCATATTTGTTGGCTGGCTGCCTTTAGCCAATGGCTAAGAGCCAAAAGCGATTAACATTTTATTTTTTTCCCAGCAATTTCATGACCTGCTCATAACTCATAGCCTGGAGTTCTTCCTTTGTATATGAAGTTCCGGACAGCCTGGCCAGCTTCACACCTCCTGGAATGAGCACATAGCGATACTCAAAACCTGAATAATCCTGATCGGCATAAAGCTGGATCTTGCCCGGGCTGAAAAGTTCCTGCAGATAAATTCCGGCAGGAACGATGATGGCCGGTCCTGAAGCAGGAGTAAAACGCATATAGGTGAGGATGACACCATTGTCCAGAATATTTTGTTTAATAGAATCGGCAGTAATGGTTTGCTCATAGTCGTTGTTTGTGGCCGAGAAGGTCATGGCCAAAGTTTTCCATCCTGAGTATTGCACGTTGGCTGCACCCGCAGGGCCCTGCGCACCTGCCGGACCGGCATCACCTTTTTTGCAGGCAGTAAAAACCAGGGAACATCCAATCAGAAGCATGAACAGTCTCGATACATTTTTCATAAAATCAGTTTTGTGATGCATAAATCTACGAATCAAAGCCTGAAGATTGAAGAGACAGGCAGCTCTATTCCCGGATGAACCCGCCTTTTTGGGAAAGATGCGACCAATACCGGAAATGTGTCGACATACAGGCTCGCGTAGGATTAAACAAGTTCTTTCATTCGCGATCTTATATATTATTCACTAAAAATTGATACTATGAAAAAGATCTTCACATTGTTATTTTCACTGGGCATTATTTCAGTGTCCTTTGCTCAAAGCGGTCATTATGGTTCAAGACAGGAATCAAGGGACGTGGTACTTGGCCGTCCTTCCGACAATCACAATGCACCCGTATATGGCAATCGGAATTCGCAGGTGTATGGAAACAACACAGGCTGGGACAACCGGGGCAAGGCTTCCCGCATCGAGCAGATCAGACGGGAATATGATATGAGAATTCAGTCGGTTCAAAGAGACCGCTTTCTCAGGAATGGTGAAAAGAGAAGAGAGATCCGCCAATTGGAAAACCAAAGGGACAATGAGATCCGATCCATTGAAAACAGCTGGTCGAACAGGAATGTGTACGACAGGAGATACTAAAGAAAAGCCCCGGGAACGGGGCTTTTTAGTGCGAAGTAAGAGAGCGAAGAGCGGTGCTTACTAAAAGCGGTTATTGCTTATTTTTTAGCATTAGTTTTATTGTAGCTAATGATTCATAATTTATAAATTTTACCGCAACGATCCGGAGGATGAGCACATGCCGCAGATGTTAATAAACTGTTGCAGTCAGATTTCTTCTAGCGTCCTCTGCGCTCTTTGCGTTTTAAATCACTTCTCCGAAATAAAATGTGTTCGAATAAAACGCCAGCCCAATACCTAAGTCTTCGAACTACTAGTAAAAAATGAATGGGCTGCCATGTATTGACTCCGCTTTCTTTCTCCGCACTCATGAAGCAGTTAATTATTTTCTACGAACTGTTTTAACCAGGCCCTTGCTTGCTGATCATCCGTAAAACTTTTCATCGGAATAGGAGGAGGTTTGAATCGAAACAGTATGTTCATGATCAGTTGTGAGAGTCCTGGCCTGGACACCATAGCCATGGCCGAATAGATCAGAGGCAACTGCGTTGTAGAAAACCTGCGTGTTTCTTTATCGGGGATCGGGGAAGGACAGAGATAGATCAGCAAAGGCATTCTCTTATTGCCGGTGATCTGTTTCACCAGGGCAACATTGCCTGTAATATTGGACACCGTTCTCCTGGGATTCTTGGACAAAGAGACCAGGATGCCATTGTCTATCCAGTAGCTCGCAATTTCTCCTTCGTATACCGTTCGGTCTGTGGGTGCTTGCATGAGGGTGATCAATTGTAAAATGACCCGCGATCGTTTGGGGCTCTCCGCTGGCCGGTTATTGAATACTTGCTCAAATTTAATGCAACGAGGCCTGCGGCAAGGCATTGTGTGGTTAGGGGTGAGTAGCCTTCATCATCCATTTCGTTTTAAAATTTGGGTTTCAAGGCTAGTCAGAAATATTCCACTTCTTTATGACTTTATATAGGTCAGAGGTTTACCGGGAATTACATTAACAAAGCGAACAGTTGAAATTTTTCACATCTCCCGAAAGATCAGGACAGACCAGCTGACCTGTTTTTGTGGATGAACTGCTTTGTAAAATGCCTGTAACTTTAATATTCACGTAAACCTGAATTTATGTTGAGTGTTTTCAGACAACACTGGCCCTGGTATGTATCGGGGCCGCTGATTGGACTGATGGTTCCCTTACTTCTGATTCTCGGCAACAAGGCCTTTGGTCTTTCTTCCAGTCTGCGACATATTTGCGCTGCCTGCTTCCCGGCACAGATTTCTTTTTTCCGGTATGATTGGAAAAAGGAAGCCTGGAATCTTTTTTTGGTAGCAGGCATTGTTGTAGGGGCTTTTCTTACCTGGAAATTTCTTTTCAATTACCAGGACATGAATCTCAATCCTAAACTCCTGCAGGAACTAAACAGTTACGGTATTTCAGATCATCGACAGATTGTTCCGCACGAAGTGGTGAGCTGGCAGGGATTATTCACCTGGAAAGGATTTGTGATGATTGTCGTAGGTGGATTCCTGGTGGGATTCGGAACACGCTATGCCGGAGGTTGCACTTCAGGCCATTCCATTTCAGGACTGTCCAACCTTCAATGGCCTTCACTGGTAGCCACCATTTGTTTTATGGCAGGAGGATTCCTTGTCTCCAATTTGATTCTTCCACTTATTTTAAAATGAGATCATGGAAAAGACGATGATTGAAAAATCTTTTTCAAAAGAGATCCAGAAATCAAACAGCATCAGTTCTGCTTCTGTATGGTTGTATTTCAAATTTTTTATAGCCGGATTATTTTTTGGATTCCTTTTGATCAAGGCAGAAGTGATTTCCTGGTTTCGCATTCAGGAGATGTTTCGTTTGCAAAGTTTTCACATGTTCGGCGTGATGGGAACAGCTGTATGCACGGGTATGCTTTCTATTTTCGTGATCAGGAAGTTCAAGATCAAAACGATTCTTGGAGATTCGATCGTCATTCCTCCGAAAAAATTTGACAAGGGGCAGATCTATGGTGGATTGCTGTTTGGTTTTGGATGGGCTCTCACGGGTGCCTGTCCGGGACCCTTGTTTGCGCAGATTGGAACCGGTGCAACGGTGGTGGTCATCACGCTGCTCAGTGCTATCGCGGGCACGTGGGTGTATGGATTGTTGCACGAGCGAATACCACACTGAGGTGAAGGGTGAATGGTGAATAGTGAATGGTGAATGGTGAATGGTGAATAGTGAATAGTGGAAAACGCGGTGTTTCATACTAACTGGTTGGCAAATCTTATTGATTTTTATTTTTAATGGATTCGCTTCGAATTTCTCTTTCCAATTTTATCCTTCACTCCATTAATGATTCGCGCGCCCTTCTCTCTTCGCTCTCCGCACTTTCTTTTGCTCACAGCTCACCGCTCGCAGCTCATCGCTCTAAGCCCTGAGCGCTTACTGTCTTGATTAATTCTAAAGCTCAATAGATAAACCAACTCCATAGTACCTCCATTGTTTATTATAAACGGATTCATTTTTTGGTGTAATCAGGTTGCGGGCCTGGAGGTTAATTGACAACTGTCGAAGGGCAGAAGGAGAGAAGTGGTAACCAAGAAGGAGAAAATTTACCTGGTAGTGGTCGGAATAATTGGTAATGGTCGGTGAAACGTACTGTACGCGGTGCAGATCAAAGAAGGAAGAAGCCTGCAGATAGAATTGATGGAAGCGTCCATCCATTTTCACACTTCCCCGAAGCCAGGGTTTATCCTGATGGAAAGGGATCACCGTGTTAACAGAAATAACATCGGCAGGATACAGGTTTACAGGAAGGGAATAAAAATCGTTGAATACTACCGCCTGAAGGTTCCATTTTGTTTTTTCTTTGGAGAGGATGGCTGCATTCAACTCTACGCTCCAGGCTTTTCGCTCGGAATTCTGTTGCACTATTGTATAGCCACCGTAACCATAAGCAACAGGGGCCATCAGCAACAGCGGTAAATTTTCCTTCAGGTATTGCACACGAAGATTCAGCCGGTCCTGGAAGGCACCCAGTGAAATGCTTCCCATCCATCTTTTGGCTGGTTTTACACCAAGACTTGGATTGGGATAAAAATAAACGGGGCTGCCATAGTTTGCAAGAGGAAGAGGGTTTACTTGTTGGTCTGAAAGGTCCATCTGATCGTAGAAGGGAAGGTAAGCTTCATAAGAAAACTTCAATGCCAGTGTGGTCAAACCTGCAGAAGAAAGCAGGGGAATAAAATTCATTTCTGCATTTGCCTGGGGCATCCACTGTGGCTTTTGATTTTCAGGCGAAAATTGCGAAGTCTGGTAATGTTCCAGTACTATGCCTGCTTCTGCAAGCAGTATTTGTTTGAAATGAATACCAATGGAAGGAACTGCAGTGAGGCTGGTTGATTTTAGCTCGTAGTGATAACCGCTCGACTGAAATATTCCGGAAGAATTATAAATCCTGGTGTAATTAGAAGATGAATAATTGTAATTGCGGTATCGAAAAAGAAAAGAAGAAAAAATGGTGAACTGTTTTGTTTGATGGTTCCAGCTGAAAAGATCCGCCGCGGTAAAATTATCCAGGCGGTTCGGTGTGGAGGAGTAGTTGGTCACAAAGCCATTATTCAGCTGATAATTGCTGTTTAAAAGGTATTTTTCTTTTGACTCATTTGCCTCCAGCCGCGTATTGTTTTCGAGTTCGTTGTTCAATTTGCCTGTAAGAGATAAATGTACTCCGGTAAAAAAAGGCGGATTAGAGGTAAATGTATGGTTGATGTAATATCCGGGAGGTTGTTGGGTGTTGCTTTCAGTATGGACCCTGCTTCTGGTGTAGAACAATCCTCCATCCAGTTTCCAGAAAGTATTCAGTTCATAACCGCCAAGCACAGAAATACGATATCGTTCCAATTGTGGGTTGGAGTTTAGTGAACTTTGTCCATTGGAAAATGTAAGTTGAGGATCGTCATGATTCATGAACCCGAGGCCTGTTTGAAGATAGGACCGTCGCCACTGATGGCTCCATCCCAATTCCTGAATACAGAGAAGGGCTGGG
>JBJMLU010000113.1:0-18752 GCA_045805145.1 Flavisolibacter sp.
ACATTCAAACTGGTACAAAAAAGTTCACAAGGTTGTTCTATCCAGAACAATGAAAGACGTGAATTTGACAAACACAACAATTATTAGCGATCATCTTTCGGAAAGAATCAATGAAATAAAACAACAGGAAGGTAGAGAGATCTTGCTTTTTGGTAGTCCGACAGCAACACATTCACTGATTCAACTGAACCTGATTGACGGCTTCTGGCTATTTGTTAACCCAATTATTCTTGGGCGAGGCGTTCCATTGTTCGTGGACATTAAAGACAAAATAAAATTAAAACTATTGACCACGCGGCAATTTACTTCCGGCGTAACTGAACTGAATTACAAGGTGGACAGACAATAGGGATGAATCTTTGAAACCATGAGCCACTGCCTTAATTTTACGAAACTTTCTCTGACCATATTACTGTTTCTAAAAACAACAGTAACATTTGGACAAACTGCTTCTGACGCAGACAAAGTGAGAGAGACACTAAAAAGCGACGGTGGGCGGCGATAAGCCATCAACAATAGATGTCTTACTATTTGAGCTACAATCCAGCAATGACTTGTAGCAAGGAAAGAACTGACAGGCGATACCAACTCACCATCTTTGCAAAGCCTGTGAAGATTGCACGTCATCTAAGTAAATTTCAGACTCGTTGCTATGCGACAATTGATTTATAGAATGTTTCGACCGACTACACTAATGCTGCCTGCTCTTATTCTGACTTCCGTTTTCTCTTGCCATCTCAAACATGACTGCGTTGATAATTACATAAATCCTGCCTTTATCGGGTTTTTGCCTTCCGATATTGACAGCTTTGTTCTGAGGAAGTACAAACCGAACGACAATTTTCAACATCTTCTCGATACCATTTTAGTAATCGATAAGTATGCTTCCATCTATACAGCGAGTAATGATACGACCGTTGTTTATGTGAACAGCAGTGACCCGTCTCATTTGATAACACCTGGATTTGACTGGCAAGTATATATACCAGCAAAAAATAAGACCGTCCAAATTTCAAGCATTACAAGTACAGAAACGGAAGGTCCAGGACGTACCTGTTATAATCCCATAAATTCATTCAACATGGACGGACAAATTATTTTTCCGGTGCCGGTGGAAACTGATAAATTTTACACAAGCGGATACAGAGTTTATATCCGAAATTGATGAAGCGCCCGAAGGACACTTTCTACAGGGCATTGGCACATGTAGGTACGAGGGATTTTATTATGCAATCAATTGCGTATCAGATTTTATTCCAGAGCAAATGAACTCTCTTTAAACCAACTGGGCAATCCATGAACATTTGTACATTTAATAGGCGTTGGTTATCGGCTTCGGAGGATGGATGCAGTCGCATTGTCAATGCTTTGACGTTCTGCGCGGTTTCAGGCAGAAACGTTTGGATTGAAACCTAAGGGCACGTTTAACCAGTGATGATCACTTTCCATAAGATTTAAAACTATGGCAAAAAACAAATTACTAAGAATGGACAATGTTGGTATTGTGGTGGAATCTCTTGAAACAGCCATCTCATTTTTTTCCGAAATAGGCTTGAAACTGGAGGGACGTGCAACAATCGAAGGCGAATGGGCAGGCCGGGTTACCGGACTGGGCGCTCAAACTGTAGAAATTGCGATGATGATTACCCCTGATGGACACAGCCGGCTGGAGCTTTCAAGGTTTATCACACCAGCAACCATTGCAGATCACAGGACGGCTTCTGTGAACGCTCTTGGCTACCTGCGTGTCATGTTTGCGGTTGAAGACATAGACGAGATGGTATCGAGACTCGTGAAGAAGGGCGCGCAGCTTGTTGGTGAAGTGGTTCAGTACGAAAACGCTTATCGCCTCTGCTACATTCGGGGAGCCGAGGGACTCCTTATTGGACTGGCGGAAGAAATTGGTAAGAAATAAGCACAAGCATTAACGGTCAAGATGAATGGGACTATTTTACAAATAGCTTTCACTTGCTTTTCATATTGTGATCTTCTATCAGGCAAATGAGGATGATTGGTAGCACGAGCAGGTCAAAAACACTTATCCAATCAACTTTTTTCTTTTCGACCCACATATTGAGCATGTAGCTGCCATGACTATAATATTGCTGGACAAGAAGTATTGCCATGAAATAGACGAAATACCTGGGCCGCTTTAGAATACCATAGCAACAAAATAAATTAATCACAACAAAAAGCAGGTGCCGCCATGCAGGAGACTCGTCCAATTTATAAAAGACAGCAACTAAATGATACATTGCAGTCAGGCAGAACAAGACGGCAAACAGTTTAAATAGAACATTTCTTGTTTTTTCAGAAAACAGCATGAATACAAATCTAATTGGAAGTTTACTGATAATAATGGGCTGGCAAATGACCTTTTTGAGGCCCAATGTAAAATGCACAAGGAAAACTCGCTTTGAAAGACTGATTGAAGGCTTTAATAACTATGTCTAATATTGCATTGGCATAACGAAAGAAACCCTGCGACATTTGTTTAGGCGTAAAGCTTTTCTTTTTGGAACTTTCGTCTGAAAAAAGCGACTCAAATTCTACCACAATTTCCTTTTTATATGAACGTACAAGCACAAATCAAAGACTATCTAACGAGTCAACCTGAACCAAAACGCACCGACATGCAGGAGTTGCACCGCGTCATTCTGAATGTAATGCCAGCAAGTAAATTATGGTTCCTGGATGGTAAAAGCAGTGAAAATAAAACTGTGTCTAATCCGAATATAGGATATGGACTTTACACCATAAAATATGCTGATGGAAAAACCAGAGAGTTTTATCAGATTGGCATGAGTGCAAATAAAACCGGAATCTCAGTCTATATTCTGGGTATCAGTGATAAGACATACTTAGCCAAAACATTTGGAAAAAAAATTGGCCGAGCGAGTGTGACCGGCTATTGCATTAAGTTCAAGACTTTAAAAGATATCAACATTGAAATACTCAAAGAGGCAATGAGATTTGGGCTTGAGAGTTCGGTGCAAGAGTAGCACCACAGTCAGCGTGGGGTTTGACGCTATGCAGACAGACCAATCAATACTCGTCTTTTGTTCGCTATCACCAGGCAACACTAAAAATAAACGGACCCTATTCCCTATTCTGGGGATTTCATAGAAAGGCGACGCCAAAACAGACTCGGCTCGAACTGGAGCTGGGTATTTTTCCATCTGAATGTTTTATTTTCCATTCGTCCAGTCTGGCTAGTTCAATAAAGAAAAGAACCCTAGGTTTAAGTTAGCCAGGTTTCATTTTTCAAACATTAAGTTTTGAAATTCAATCTCAATAAAACAGGACTTTGGAATATTCTCCTTTTGCTTATTCGTATATGGCTAGGATATAGAATGATCTCTGCCAGTTATTCTTCTGTAATTGATATTATTTTTCATCCACAGGAGCGGGCATTCTTTGAAAAATGGTTTGGAGATGAATTGCATTTCCCACTGCCATTGATGATGGCTTTTCTGGCGAAAGGTGCTGAACTTAGTGGAGGTATTTTTTTATTGTTTGGCCTTTTTACAAAACTATCGGCTTCAGTTATTGCATTTACAATGTTTGTAGCTACAGTTACAGCAAACCTGGGAGAGAATTTCATTATCGATGGCGGGTTTACGATTTCCTATTGTTTGTTTGCGCTCATATTCTTGCTATGTGGCGCTGGAAAATATAGCCTTGACTATTTGTTTTTTAAAAGGGGCAGCGCCGTAAATTTCACGTATTTGCCAATGGCTCCGGAATGACTGCATTGATTTCATTTTGGTTTGAACAAAGAGATTAAACGGTCCATAAAAACCATATCATTTATGGCTTGTTTTTCTTTCATCATGGCAAAGGGCCAACCTGAAATTTTGTGCTATGATGCTTTGAATGTTTCCTGCAACTTGGTTATGGCTCTAGTCGGGACGGTATCGATAAATCGTGAGGCGGGCCAGGAAAATCAGCAGCATTATTTTCATCGACTTCAACACAACTAAAGAATTCTAATCGGTAAAACAAGTACTCATGATCTTTAGTAACTTTAGTCGATGTGGCGGCCGCCGGATGGAATACTGCCACATGTCCGATGCTTCGCGGCAGTCGGTACCCTTCCGGACAGCTTTCCTTTTGAAAACAGTCATTGAACAATATAATTATAGACATGGTGAGACATTTAATTCTACTATCGATCAGTCTTGGATTTTTTACGGTTTCTTTTTCGCAGCTTAATTACGGTATAAAAGCCGGCATATCCCAATCATTCATCCAGGAAACGCCAGAATTCCATGGAATGGATATTAGCTTACAAACAGGTTATCAGATTGGATTCTTTCTTGAAAAAGCAATTACGAACAAATTAATTTTGAGGCCTTCACTGCAACTGACCCAAAAAGGTTACAGATCGGTACTGGGCAATCCGGGAGGCCCGTTCTACTGGAGCAGGGATCTTTTGACAACCTACATTGAACTGCCTTTGGATGTACTCAGAAAGTTTGCCTTCAACAACTCTTCAAGTATTTCCTTAGGTACTGGTCCGGTTATTGGTTATGGCATAAAAGGGAGAATGAAGGCGGCTGTGGTAGCAACAGATAGTAATCAGCAACTGCACACGCAATTTTCCACTGATGATAAAATATTCAAGAATGATCTTGACCATCGCTTTGATGCTGGTTGGAATTTCGTGATCAGTGTTCAAAGCTGTAGACTCTTGTTCAATGCATCTTACAATCATGGAATAACGAATGTAATTAAAGGAGACAACCAGTCTCTCAAAAATAGAAGTCTTGCGTTTGCTGTTGGATATCTACTTCATTGAGAAAATTATTCATAGTCTTATTTGATGTGATAAAAATTAACATGGTAGGATAATGCTCAGGGGCTTGATCCAGCAGGACCATTCATTCAGCCTGACCCAGGCCGGTGAAAAACGATCGGCGAACTGTTGATAAAAAGAATAGGAACACATTTAATCAGCAAAAGACGAATTATGACAACAAAAGATCATCAAAGCTTTTTTGCTCCCGAGCTTTTCATAAATAATGGAGTAAAAGACATTTCTTTTTATGAACACGCATTTGGTGCATCAGAACAACTGAGGTTTTCTAACGATGATGGCAGCATTCACGTGGTAGAACTTTCTATTGACGGCGCCATATTTCATATACATGAAATAACCGCCAACCCGTATTTCTTTTCTCCAGATAAAAACAATGGTACGACCATCTGTATCGGTTTATTTGTTTCAGACGTGGACGACGTCATGAGCAAGGCAATTAAAGCGGGAGCAATTGAAATAAGCCCGGCACAAGATTATGAATACGGCTACCGGCAAGGAAAAATTAAAGATCCATTTGGGCATTACTGGCAGATACAAAAGAAAATTCAAAAAACCGACAAACAAAAATTCTGAAGTCCAGTTGGAGTTTTGAACTAAATGGTCAGTAACAGGTCGGTTGGTTCATCAATATTTGAAGGAGGGTGTTTTTGTTTTTTAGCTTGTGAACCAATTCATGGTATCTCGCGCAACACTAATACTTTTAATATGGATAACCTTATTGATTTCTTTCAGCAGTTAAACAAAAACTCCGTTCCGGTTAAAGTCAGATGCAACAATTACTGCCCAAACAGATAGATGATTTCATCAACCATGGGTTTGTGAAAATAGAGAATGCTTTTTCTATAGAACTTGCCCGGGAATGTTGTGATATTTTATGGCAGGAAACAAAATGTGACCGCGGCAATCCTGCCTCCTGGATAAAACCTGTAATTAGAATTGGTGAATTGGGACATGAGGCCTTTAAAAGAGCTGCCAATACCGAAATACTGCAAAATGCTTTCGATCAATTGGTGGGGAAGGGCAATTGGTTGCCAAAAGAAAGTTTGGGTTCGTTTCCCATACGATTTCCCAATAAAGAACCGGCTGACGACACAGGTTGGCATGTTGATGCGAGCTTTCCGGGACCAGAGGTGAGTGATTATCTGAACTGGCGCATCAACATCAATTCCAGGGGTCGTGGCTTGCTCATGCTTTTTCTTTTTTCCGATGTGTCAGAAAGAGATGCACCTACCCGTATTAGAGTGGGATCGCATTTGGATGTTGCTAAGATGCTGGAGCCGAAAAGAGAGAAGGGACTTTCATTTATGGAACTCGCCGAAAAGCTGGACGATCTGCCTGTACGAAAAGAGGAATTAGCAACAGGCGAACCAGGGACTGTTTTTTTGTGTCACCCCTTTATTGTGCACGCAGCGCAGGACAACTGCGGTGCCGCTCCTAAATTTATGGCTCAACCTCCTTTATTGACAAAATATGATTTCAATATCGACCGGGCAGGCAGTGATCTTTGTCCTGTAGAAAGAGCCATTCTCAAAGGAATAAGCAGATAATTGTGCCACCATTAGTTTGCAATAGTGACTAAGAATAAGTGTCATGATACAAAATTGGTTCGCTATAGCAATAAATTTATCTTGAAAAATTGAGGGTTAGTTTAAGTAGAAATCCTTCAATTTTGGGAGTATATCTTCAGAAGATGTAAGGACAGATAAGGTTCAAGGCTACCTCGATCTGCAGCAATAAGACATAACTAGTATTTTGCAAAACCTTATAAACAGTATGGAACTTAGCTTAAGGATATTGTTAGGACTCGTTACGTTGATCTGTCTATTGGGAGGGATCAACCTCCTGTTAAAAGGAAGTAGTTCTTTTTTGTCACATGCTACGCCACCTCAACCTGTATTAGACAATCTTTTTAGGTTTTTGAGTGGAATTTATTTTGGCCTGGGTTTTTTGATGGCCTGGATTGATTTTCATTTTCGGGAAGTACAGGACTTAATTTATTTCATCGGAATCGTGGTGGTTTTTTCTGGACTGGGTAGATTATACTCGAGGGTAAAACTTGGTTCTGCCGGCAAATACTTTAACAATATAATGGTTGTTGAAATCGGTTTGGGAATCGCAATTATTTTATTGCGGTACATTACAAATCAATAGAGTTAAATCTGTGCAGAGAAAATAAAATGAATTCACGGAATTGTGCATTCACAGCAATACACAGATCCTTTTACTCACTAAATTTTTATCATGGCCCAAAGACTTTATTTTTTACTTTTCCTTCAGGCTCTGTCCATTCCATTTTTGTCGCTTGCACAAAACAGCGAACGGGTCTCTTTTGACAGGAGTGATAACACGAGCGGTTACTACCTGGTGATTCAGCCCAGATCAAAGCAAATAAAAGGTACTGTGTTGCTGCTAACGAGTTTCCTGGCTCCTGAAGATCTTTTATCGGAAACCAGGTTGCACAACGTTGCCTGGAACAATGATCTTCTTACAGTTTTTGCTCCTATGAAACAAAAACTGTACGCCGATAGTTTTGCAGTGAACAGGATTAACCTGATTTTGAAAGACATTGTTCAAAGGTTTCATGCAGACAGTTCAAAGTTTGCTTTAGGGGGATATGATGAAGCAGGCAATATTGCGCTTCGTTATACGGAGCTCAGTTATCAGGATCCTTTACAATTCCCCCTTCAACCCAAAGCAGTTTTCGCTATTGACACTCCCGTTAACCTTTTCAGCCTTTGGCATTGGGCTGAAGGACAGATTAAAAAGAATTATTGGCCCGGCGCTGTGGGCGATGCGCACTATTATTTAGACACTATGACCAAAGAGAATGGCAGTATTTACAGCAATGCGCAACGATACCGGGAGCTGACACCATTTTATAGTCAAAGCGATTCAATTGGCAATGAACAATATTTAAAGACCACATCGGTTCGCCTGTATTACGACACCGATATCAACTGGCAACTCCAAAACAGGCGCAATAGTTTTTATGATACAAAGATGCCAGAGGGTTCAGAGCTTATCAAAAGGCTTTTGCTGATGGGAAATGACAGGGCAGAATTTATGGCGGCAAAACAGCCGGGTGTGAGAAGTGATGGTGTCAGGCGTCCCAATGCCCTGTCTATTGTAGATGAAGTGGACTGTATTAAATGGATCAAGCGAAGCCTCGACATTATTGACCTTAGTACATGGGTACCTACATACGCGCTGGACATTCCTAAGGGATGGAATACAGAACGGTTTTCCTTGCCTGCAGAATTTGCACCTGGAATGGATTTTAAAGGAGTGGAAGAATTACGCTTCCCATCCGGATGGGGCGATAGTACAAGTGCTGAATACTGGAGCTATGCTTACCTGTGGTGGCTGAATGGAAACGAGCCTGTTACTGAAGAGAGCTTAAAAACAAATTTTCAGGCTTTGTACACCGGTTTGGTTGGTCGCAACATCATAAGCAGGCAAATACCTTTGGATAAACAGGTTGCCACGAAGGTGACTGTACGAAAAATTAAGACCAGTACCGGTGATATGCAGACCCTTGAGGGAGAGTCGCAAATGCTGGATTACATGACTCAAAAGCCCATGGTGCTTCACCTGCTTATTCACGTAAAAGACTGTTCGAAGGAAAATCATACAGCCATCTTTGTGGAGGTATCACCCAAATTGCACACCCACCCCGTGTGGAAGGAGCTGGAGCAGTTAAATCAAAGCTTCAGGTGCGTGAAGTAGAGCATGGCAACTAATTTTTATCAGGCTAAGCATAGAGGCGAAGCATTCAGTAAATCATTGCTCGGCAGCAAAGCAAATTGGCACATCTTCACCAATGTTTTTCATGTGACTGGTTATACCAGCTGTTTGTACAATGAAATTTGCCAGGACCAGGAGAAAGAAAATGATCATAATTATATACAGGATATGAGAAAGATTATTGCAACCATCAATATGACACTCGACGGGTTTTGCGATCATACTGCAACGGGTGCAGTCGATGAAATACTTCAGCATTACAATGAATTACTCAATAGCGCAGACACGCTCTTATACGGAAGGATCACTTATCAGCTCATGGAAACTTATTGGCCGTCGGTGGTCAAAAGCCCTACGGGTAACAAAGCGATGGATGAATTTGCAGTGTCCATAGACAATATTTCAAAGCTTGTTTATTCCCGTACGTTGAAAAATGTTGATTGGAAAAATACAGAACTGAAAAATGAAATCAATAAAGAAGAACTTTTAAAACTGAAGCAACAGGAGGGTAGAGATATTTTAGCAGGCAGTCCAGGCTTAATAGTAAGGTTAATGCAGTTGGACCTGATTGATGAATACCAGCTTTGTGTTCACCCGGTTGTCTTAGGAAGCGGATTACCTTTGTTTAAAAACATCAAGGAAAAAATCAATCTCAAGCTCCTAAAAACGAAAGTATTTGAATGCGGAGCTGTAGTTCTTTATTATAAGCCGGCAAAAGAATAAGTTTCGCTTCAGCTCCAATTTGTCATAGTCTTATTACGGTTTCAAAATTCTATGTAATTGCCTTGCCGATTTGAATCCACATTGTGCAGCAATATATTCAATTGTGTATTCGGGATTATTAAGCATCGTATTTGCATATTCCTTGCGCAGTAGTGTCAGGTATTCCAGTACGGTAGAACCTGTGACTTCTTTAAAAACCCGGCTCAGATTTCTGGGACTCATACCCACTAAGGAAGCCAGGTCCTCAATATTGTTTTCTTTTGACAGATTGTCAATAAGATAATCCTGCACTTCATGTATCTGTGGATTAATATGATTCCTATAATCCAAATAGATGCTTTGTTGTTTGTGCTTACCGCTTCTGCGGTGATATACCACAAGCTCCCTTGCCACCTTATGCGTGAATAAGGGGCCTTTGAGCGTCTCCACAATTGCTAATGACAGATCAATACCGGAGCTAATACCGGCACTTGTATAAACGTTATTACTCTTTATATACAAAATATCTGCTACGACCTTCGCATCCGGGAATTGTAGTTGTAGTGCTTTTACTCGTTTCCAGTGCGTGGTACATTCTGTATCTTTCAATAGACCTGCGGCACCCAGCGCAAAAGCCCCGTTACATATGGAACAAACCGTTATTTTTTTTCGCGAACATTCCCTTAGCCAATTGAAGAACTCCTGTTCCGCCCTGAACGCAATACTGTTGACATATTCGAAATTCATTCCGGGAACAATTACATAGTCTCCCTCGTTTAACCGGGCTTCTTTAAAATTTTTCACTTTATTAAATCCTAGTCCCGATGTAGATATTGGCTCTTCTTTATAGGCGTAAAATTGTATCTCGGCGTCCAATCCATAGGCTCTTGCTTCCGTAAAAACCTGTACAGGTCCGGCAAGGTCCAGCAATTCAACATGCGGAGGGATGATAAAGGCGAAAGTTCTCATTGATTAAGATTTATGTGAGCAGAGAAGGCATTGGATTAAAGATGCGAGCCGTTCGATTCTGCAACACCTTCAACTTCTGTTTTTGTAAAAAGCTTTTTAAATACAAAATGGTATGTCTCCGCTTTGTCGTTTCGAACAGGATAGGCATTAATGAAGATCCAACCCTCCTTACCCATAAAGTTTAAAGCATCAATAACAGTATTGAACTTTTTGAGGTGGCCATCGTATGTTCTTATCCGCGTATCTTTCCAAATGCTTTTCTCGCCTCCAAAGTCAATATCAATAGTTATCTTATTGCTTAAAAGGCTTGGCGTAGCAACAAGCTGACAATATTGTTCAATTTTAGTTGTATCCGTTTGAGCAAATGATAAATTTGACAACAATAGGAAAAGACCTGAATAGATTATTTTTTTCATTTTTGCTTTTTTATAAGTGTAAAACTAATAGTATAGCATAGGGCTATGTAGGACAATAAGCAGTCAAAAAGGGACAAAGGAGAGAATATAGTGTCAAGACCTTTTCTTGGAATAGGAGAATGGTCCATGTCCACATCATACCAATACTGGTGAAGCTATTTAAGGATAAAGTCTAATGGTACCAGTCTTAAAATTAAAAACTACTATAACGGCTCCTTCTATACCGGGCATGGTGGATAGGCAACAATTTTTTGTTGTATTTCAACCACGACGCATTTTCTATGAACCCATAGAATTTATTGTCCGTGAGCTTTTCAAATTCAATAAGCGTTCTTAACTGAAATTGTTACGTGGCTTAACAGTTATGATGTTTATGCGCCCTGGACATAGGCCGTTTGCTGCCATCTATGACTTCGAAGCCAGCCATCATTCCAGCTGCATGATGTTCCAAAATATGGCAGTGATACATCCACATACCAGGACGGTTATCCGGCAACCAGGCAATTTTGATTTTGCTCCTTGGCTTTAGATTTATAGTGTCCTTCCAGGCACGGTACTGCGGTGCCTTGCCATCTTCTTCCAGCACTTGAAAAAAGAAACCATGCAAGTGAAACGGATGGTCCATAAGGCTGGCATTAGCCACCTCCCACACCTGCAACTCGCCAACCCTTACTGGTTTATCATTGGCGTGCAGGGCGTTATTCACCTTAAAATCAATACCCCGCTTCAGGCTTGGGTTCACCGATAGTTTGATATTTCGATTCACTTCAGCATCCTGTTGTGCTAACGACTCAATGATACGTAAGGTGTCGGGAATAAGGGCTTGAGAAGGTTTGGGCGTGCCTACTTTAACAGTGGCAAAGCTTTCACGTTTTGCTTTGAGGAAGGTCATCCGATTATATGCTAAGGATTCCACAGCAAAGGTCTCGCCTTCTGAAAAAGGTCCGACTACAATATCAATCCGTTCCCCAGGAGTAAGTGAAGCTTCTGTTACGATTTGCGGATGTTCCAGTAGACCACCATCAGAACCGATAATTTTAAAAGATCTGCCTTCCAGGTGTAAAACAAAATAACGTGCACTAGAAGCATTGATAAAACGCCATCGTTCTATCTGTCCCGCATTCATATCAATAGTTGAAGATTCTTTACCGTTTACAAGCAGCGTATCACCTTGTCTTCCGTCATGGCGCTCTTTCCACCGCCCAACAAAGTTGCCCTTCTTGAATTGGTTATCTGCGGTAAGTTTCATGTCGTCAATTAGGAAGACTTTTTCGCCATCGGTAACCGGATCCGTTTCATCTTCAATGACAATACCTCCATACATACCGCGTTCCACCTGCACCGTTTCATTGTGATGTGAATGATACCAGAAGGTGCCCGCATCCGGAACTACGAATCGGTATTCGAAAGTTTCACCCGGCTGAATAGGTTTTTGCACTTCACCTGTTCCATCCATGCTGGCAGGTAGTCGAATGCCGTGCCAGTGTATAATGGTAGGTTCTGAAAGACTGTTCTTTACTTTAACAACTAAAGTATTCCCCTTACAAGCTTTTAAAATGGGACCTGGAACTTGTTGATTAAATCCCCACGCAGCCACTGTTTTACCGTGGGTGATTTCCCAATTAAACTCGGTGGCTTCAAGGTAATACTCGACTGTTTTGTTTTGGCTTTGCATAACGTTATTTTTGGTTGTTGTATTTTATTGCAGAATCGTACGGCAACAGAAGATATGTTTGTACAATTCTAGTTTTACAGGGTTTTCATTTAATCAAACTCTAATTCCGTACTTCGACACCATTCTCCATACCGACCAGTATTCGCTAAGGTTACAGTGCTCCGCCCATATCGAATCTATTATGATACCTTCGCATAAAGATGCTCATTCTATGGAGCAAGACATTGCCATACTAATTGCCGATTTAGCTGGTTATACGGCTCTTACCGAAGTGCACGGTGCTTCGGCAGCTGCCGACATCATCGATATGTACGTGGAGGTTGTTAATTCCTCCCTTGTGGGTGATTGTCATTTACATCAACGGGTAGGTGATGAAGTGTTGCTTGTTAGCAAGGAGGCCGATGCCCTTTTAGCTACTGCGGTCCAATTGTTAAAAAACGCACACAGGCAAGTCAACTTTCTTCAACTTCATGGGGCGCTGCATTTTGGTTCGGTACTCTACCGCAATCAAGATTTGTATGGCAATACGGTGAATTTAACTTCGAGAATGGCATCCAAGGCTGCATCCGGCTCTATAGTTTGTTCTACAGATTTCATTGGGGCGTTAAAGAACAAAGACGTTTTACAGTTTCAATCTAAAGGTAAGTACAATTTTAAAAACGTTAGTGAAGAAAAGGAATTGATAGAACTGGTTATTGATAGGCCAGACGCTTTTTATACGGATCCCGTTTGCAGGATGCTGGTCAACACCTCAATTAGCAAGTACATGCATCCACACAAATCCGATATTTTCTTCTGCTCACAAGGCTGCTTAGAGGAGTTTCTTAGGAGTGAGAACATCAGGTAAAGCCTATCTTCTAAGGCCTATCCACCATAAGCAAGTAATTCCTATTTTTCCAATTTCAACAGGTAACAGAAAGAAATCAGATCAAGATCTACTAACAATCATCAAAAGAGTGGCAACATAGACTTGTTGCCACTCTATCAATTTGGAAAATTATGATTTTGCTTTTACGCTATCGGTGACTGCAGTTTGTTTTTCTAATGGTTTCCTGCAAATCGGGCATTCACCTGTTTGATTGCTTGCGACCTGTGGATGCATTGAGCAAGTATAAATGTTGGTAGCTTGTTTTGAACCTGTCCGGTCGACAATCAATTTTGAACCGCATTTTGCACAAATACCTTCATGGCTACTTACTACTTCCCTGTGCATCGGACAGGTGTAAGTACTGGTTACTTCCTGCTTCATCTGTTCTTTTTTTGACAGGGTTAAATCCATGCCGCATTTTGAACATTTGCCTGGTTTATTACTAATCATATCGGGATGCATTGGGCAGGCGTATTGAACTGTTGCTACTAAAGGTTTAGTATTGTTGGTATTTGCTTTATTCTTTTGTGCATGCGCTGAAAAGGCTGAGATAGTTGCAATCAATAAAATTATAATCGTTTTCATGTTATTCATTTTTGTGTAAAGAATCTAATTACAGAATTTGAAGGCAGATAACGGTTCAGGAAAGTGTTGCCTGAAGTTTGTAAAATCAAATCCTGTAAACACAATTGTAAATGTGAATGGGAACACCGTAGTGCAATGGCGGCTCATGAAAGCTGTGTATTACCGCCTTGTATTTAATGTTGTGAAAAGAAGGCTGGTACCATGTGGTGAAAGCATGTATTTCTATTAAAGACTTATTGGCTATTGAATTTGCAGTTGAAGCAAGGTGACTGTCTTGTACTTTTAAGTAATGGTATTTAGTAGTGCAACATCCATTAGGTTCGTGTTGTTTATTACAGTTGTGTTTTTCATTAACAGTAATAGAAACTGTTACTGTTTTGAGCTTGCCACAACAATAGATTTCCTTTAAACCTATACCGAAAACGGAAAGCGAGTAAAAAAGTGTAAGTAATATGGTCCAACTCTTTTTCATTTTCAGAGCTAACTTACAGTTTATCTCTTGCTCTTTTAGTGATATTGATCACTTCTACCTAATGATACATGTCAGTTAAATTCGGTGTTACTTCAATTTCAACAACCTTGCATTAATGGCCACTATTACTGTGCTTAAACTCATTAACACTGCTCCCATTGCCGGAGAAAGTATAAAGTATGGATATAAAACACCTGCGGCCAAAGGAATAGCAATGACATTGTAACCTATCGCCCAGGCAAGGTTTTGTATCATCTTCCTGTACGTTTTTCGCCCAAAGTCAATCATTTGGGCTACGTCTTTCGGGTCACTGTTTACCAAAATAATGTCTGCTGTTTCTGCAGCTACGTCTGTTCCGCTGCCTATTGCAATTCCTATATCCGCCTGGGCTAGGGCAGGTGCGTCGTTTACACCGTCGCCTGTCATAGCAATGACTTCTCCATTTTTCTGAAACTCTTTTACTTTCTCCTGCTTTTGATGTGGCAATACATTGGCTAAATAACCGTCCATGCCCAACTTATCTGCAACGGACGCGGCAATCTTTTCGTTGTCTCCGGTTAGTAAAAATGATTTGATATTCATTGCCTGTAAGTGCTGAATTGCCGCTTTGGAACTTTCTCTTATGCTGTCAGCCAATGTTATCAATCCAATTGGTTCACCGTCTATCAAAACGAAATTTATCGTCTCGGTATTTTGGTCAATGGTAGATGGGATTTCTGGAAGTGGTTTTTTTTCTTTGGCGAAATAATTTGGTCCTGCTGCTACAACAGTTTTGCCGTTTACTTTTCCAGAAACACCAATGCCTTGTAAATAAGTAAAGTCAGTGGATTGCCATAGCTGCAAATTTTTCTCTTTTAATGATTTCAATACTCCCTTTGCAATGTAATGTTCGGAATGCTGTTGGATGGCTGCAACGAATTGTAATATTTCGTTTGCTGAAAATTGATTTGAGGTTGAGATAATGTTCTGCACTTCATGAGAACCTTTGGTAAGTGTTCCTGTTTTGTCGAAAATGATGGTAGTTAGCTTTCTGGCGTTTTCAAAGGCTGTTCGGTTTCGTATCAATAAACCATGTGTTGCGGATGCTGTTGTGGATATGGCAACGACTAAAGGAATGGCAACGCCCAAAGCATGAGGACATGATGTCACCATTACCGTAACCATTCTTTCCAAAGCAAAGGCAAGGTCATGATTGATGTACCAAACAATAAAAGTGGTTATGCCGACAACTAATGAAATTAACGTTAACCATTTTGCCACTTTATCCGCAAGGGTCTGTGTTTTTGACTTTGCATTTTGCGCAGATTGTACTAATGTAATCACTTTGTTCAGGTAACTATCTTTTCCTGCTCCTGTGACTTTGATTTTTAAAGAGCCGTCCCCGTTCACTGCTCCTGCAATTAGTTTTCCGTCCTTTGTTTTTTTAATTGGAAGACTTTCGCCTGTTAACATGCTTTCATTTACAAATGACGTTCCTTCTATAACAATTCCATCTGCCGGTATCTTTTCTCCTGGCTTTATGATCGCTAAATCATCCTTTTTTAATTGTCGTATGTCTATATCAATGACTTCGCCCTTTCTCTCTACATGCACATTGGAAGGCAGTAAGGCTACCAATGACTGCAAAGCACTGGAAGCTGCCTTTTGTGAGCGCATTTCGAGCCAATGCCCTAAAAGCATGATATCAATCAGGGTGGCTAGCTCCCAAAAGAAATCCATGCCCTTTAAGCCAAATACAATTGCCACACTGTAGATAAACGCAACTGTGATGGCTACTGCAACCAAAGTCATCATGCCAATAGCATTGTCCCTTACTTCGCTTACCAAACCTTTCAGAAAAGGCATTCCACCATAGATATATATAAAACTGCTTAACAGCAACAGAACATATTTATCTCCGGTAAACAGTATCTCAAATCCAAACCATTGCTGTATCATGTGAGAAAGCAATAGCACCGGGACGGTTACCAATAAACAAATCCAAAAACGTTTCAAAAAATCCTGTGTATTGTGACCTGCATGTTGATCGTGCATGGCGTGGTCATGTGCAACTTCTTTGGTTGATGCATGGTGGTGCTCTAAATGATGTTCATGATGATGTGAGTGCTCCATGCGATTATTTTCCTGGAAATGAGTAGATATAAAATGATTAGTGCCAACGCTATCAAACAGATCCATGCAGAAATCCAAAGAACTATTGATATTTCTGTTGCCTTATAATTGGTGTCTTCATCTGCATTATGTGCATTCCAAACGAATGAATGACTGCTCCAACAATCATTAACAGCAAAGCAAGATCTCCATTTTGCACCAGGGCCAAAGCCTGAAATTCCTGCACCAAAGCTGACGCCGATTGTGCTCATTGCAGTGATTCTTGTTTTGCCTGGATGATATAAGATTACGAGGTAATCTTTCAATAAATTCTGATCTATGTCATGCTGTTTACTTCATTCTTCCTGGATACAACCTTAAATAAATTTCGTATGCCATTGGATTTTTGCCATAAAGACTATTCAGCCTTTCGTCAGCATGATAGAATGTGAATTGTCCGCCACCTGCTAATTTTGTTTTTCCAATGTTCAACAAGTCGTAATTAAATCCAATGGTAAGAGCATTTACCGGAAAGACGGCATCATGACCATACAAGTTTTCGTCTAATGAGAGTTCTTCAACGTCTTTTTGCACCCACTCATACCTGCTATGTATGGCTAGTTTGTTCTTTCTCCAGGAGCCTTCTACCAATACTGCATTTTCTCCATCGTGTTCTTTGATTTTGTTCATTCCCCATAAACCTGTTACATTGATCGTGCCGTTATTTGGCAATTCTTTACTGTAGATTGCTGATGCCGTTGTTCTATATACGTTTTCGTCAGGGTGTAACAATTCAGGACTTTTTATAAATCCATGTGATACTTGCAAAGCCCAATTTTGGGTTGGGTTGTATGATAGTCTTCCACTCCAGCTATCAAAACGGGGCTTGTCAAAATCATACCTGTTTTCATCCGGTTCTCTGCCAGTGAATGATGATCCTTCTATCTTGAATTGTCCATAACGAACACCGAGGGTTGCTACACCAAAGCTGATATGCGTGGCATCTACCCAGTGGTGTGTAATGGGCGCGTCCGGGTTATCAAGTGCGGAAGGCCGGTGCATGAAAGCCACGGGACCCAAAGCTGGTTCTCCCGGATAGCCGAAATAAACAAACACATCTGCCTTTTTAGATAGAGCTTGCGAATAGCTTACGGATAATTCTGAAAACAAGTCATGTGGGTGCTGCCTGTCAACAATTGATTTCCCTTTATAGGCTTCTCCGCTTTGAAACAAAAGCGGATAGCCATCATTACCGCCCAAAGGTGCGTCTAACGAAGACATGAAGCTGAAGTGAAACAAGCCATTGTTCCCTACTTGCCTTTGTCCCATGAACATAAGCCAATCGGGAGCATCTACTTCGCTGCCGCCCCTTGTGCCTTTGTTGGTAAAGTCTTGATTGTTGTATCGCAAAAAGAAATTGCCGTGCAGCATGTACATCCAGTTTGGTGTATGAAACATATAACCATACATCGGCGAAGCATCGGGAAGCCAGCCAGTGCCTGAACCATTTCTTGCCATTGGAAGGTTGAGCGAATAAGCCTGGCTCATAGGCATGTGGTGGTCCATATCCATTTCCTCCATGTTTATGTCTTTCATGCTTGATGTGTCAGCCATTTGCATTTTTGGCTTTGCTGTATCAGCACTCATGTCCATTTGCATGTGGTCGTGGTTCATGGGTTTGGATGTGTCTTTTGCCGGCATATTCATTGGTTCGTTCTTGTCCTGTTGCAAAGGTTGCTGATCGGGTTGTTTTTGGGCATGTGACTTCGGCTGTTTAACCGTAATTATTTTTTTAACCAATGTCATTCCGCATTTAGGGCAACTGCCAGGCTTCTCCATTTGTACTTCGGGATGCATGGGGCAGGTATAAATAACTTTGTTATGCTGTGCCATTGTTGCCGATCCGAAAAAGACAGCCATAATTGCGAACAGTGCTCGCAAAGCTTTTTTCATTGCATTATTTTTCCTGTTTATAATTTGTCGTCCAAAAACCTGTTTTATTTAGGGATAAAAACATCAGCAAACTCATAGCAATCATTATTCCATCTTCTGTTACCCAGATTTACAGGCTTTCAGATAGGCATGAGATATTATTAGCACCTGTTCAAATCCCGGAGTTCATTTATCGAACGGCTCCCGTTCTAACCAACCGTTCCCGACACAAATGCGGATCATCTTTTTAAATTGATAATGTACTTTATGGCCGTATTGTGGCTGCACTTCCTAACCGTTTTTAGGTTTTATTCAAATTCTGTGATGAATTCGTAATTGATTTGCTTTATCTCTATGCCACAAGTGATCTTTCTTGTCATTCTTCAGTATCAACCATGAGCTGCGGAAACAATTAGTGAAAACGGGATGAGCCAACCATCAGCGGCGCAATGCTGAGGAGAAGAGCGACAGTACCA
>JBJMLU010000114.1:0-4977 GCA_045805145.1 Flavisolibacter sp.
AAAGGAAGCATGGGCAGCTATTATGCCTGCTCCGATTATACTTCTGTAAGCCCTGAATTCGGAAGCCTCGAAGATTTTCGTGAGCTGGTACAACAGGCACACAAACTGGAATTTAAAATCATTCTCGACTGGGTGGCCAACCATACGGGCTGGGATCATGTGTGGACGAAACAGCATCCCGACTGGTATGAACATGACGAAGCAACCGGAAATTTTAAAAGGGCTTCCGGAATGGATGATATCATTGAACTGGATTTCAAAAATTCCGAGATGAGAAAGGCCATGACCGAGGCCATGAAATTCTGGGTTCGCGAAACAGGTATCGATGGTTTCCGTTGCGACCTTGCCTTTTGGGTGGAGCTTGATTATTGGTTGGAAGCAATTCCGGAAATCAATCAACTGCGTTCCCTGTTGTGGCTGGCTGAATCAGATCCTCTTGAAAATCCAGGCTACATGCAAGTCTTTGATGCTGCATATTCCTGGACATGGATGCACAAAACGGCAGAATGGTATGCAAAAAAACTTCCGTTATCGACACTGAAAGAAGTATTGCAAAGATACCAGGAGGCGCCCGGCATCAAGGCATGGTTTACTTCCAATCACGACGAGAACAGCTGGAATGGTACCGAATACGAGAAATATGGATTTGCTGCAAAGGCTCTTGCAGTACACAGTTGCACCTGGCCCGGGATTCCTTTGCTTTACAGTGGACAGGAATTGCCCAACCACAAGCGGCTGAAATTTTTTGACAAGGATCCCATCGAATGGACAGGTAGTTATGAGCTACATGATTTTTACAAGACGCTTCTTCAACTTCGCTTCCATCATCCGGCAGTTCATGCATCTGGTGAAGTCTTGCCTCTGTCCACTTCTGAAGACCAACATGTACTGGCTTACAAAAGAAAAAAAGGAGACGACGAAGTCCTGGTTGTACTCAATCTTTCTGAGTTCGATGTGCATACTCAGATAAAAACAGGCTGGCAGGGAACGGCGAGAGAAATATTTTCAGACACCAAATTATATTTTACTGATTCTTATACGCTTGATCTTGCCAGTTGGCAGTACGCGGTATATGTTCGGGAGAAGACGTGAAAGGAATGGCTGTGAGCTGTGAGCTTCGAGCAGTGAGAAGTATGGCTTCCTCCAAAGAACTACAAACGATAAACAACAAACTAGAAAGCCGGTCCTAAGACCGGCTTTCTTCTATTCTGCATTGTGAAAGAGAAATTATTGTTCGAGGTTGAGTGGATAAGTGTAGGCTTCACCATAATCGGGATAAACCCCTCTTACCCTCACGGTTCCTGAAAGCCCTTGAAGCAGATTGTTCAGATCATCTACTGAATTTACTTCCTGCTCGCCTTCGCTGGTAATTACAGAAGTGATGATGAAACCAGGCTGGATGCGCGCATTTTTCAAAACGCCCCCGTCAAACACTTTATTCACAATCACTCCACCTTCAATTCCGTATTTGGATGCTTTCGATTTATCCAAAGAACTCAGATCTCCACCCAGCCTTGCTGCTGCATTGGCTGTGATTACGTCAGTCTTTTTTTTTAGCGTCACGTTCACGGTACTCTCATTTCCGCCACGTACATAGCTGACAGAAACCTTGTCTCCGGGACGGAACGAAGCGATTTGAGCGCTCATCTGAATTCCGGACACAACTGCAACTCCATTTACTCTGGTGATGACGTCGCCTTTTTTAATACCTGCAGCCGCTGCGCCACCATCAGGAGCTACAGCCGATACATACACACCTTCTACATTGGTGGGAATGCCGAGACTCTTGACCTGTTCTTCAGAGAGGTCATCGGTTGTATAATAGTTTACTCCAAGATAACCGCGTTGTACATCGCCAAACTGGATGATGTCATTTACAATCTTCTTGATGATGTTCACCGGAATGGCAAAAGAATATCCTGCATAAGTTCCGGTAGGAGCAAGGATGGCTGAATTGATGCCGATCAGTTCACCATTGGTGTTGATCAAGGCACCACCGCTGTTACCCTGATTTACCGCTGCGTCAGTCTGAATAAAGGACTCGATCGGAGTATCGCCTCTTTTTACCTGGCGACTGTTGATACCGATGCTACGGCCTGTGGCAGAAATAATACCCGCAGTTACTGTAGTTTCCAGTGTCAACGGATAACCTACGGCCATCACCCACTGTCCGAGCTGCACATTATCCGAGTTACCATAAACCAGGTAAGGAAGTTTGGTACCATCAATCTTGAGAACGGCGATGTCGCTGTTCGGGTCGCGGCCAATCACCTTGGCCTTATAAGTTTTGCGGTCGTGAAGGGTTACTGTGATTTCATCGGCCACGCCACCATTGTCATTTGAGATCACGTGGTTGTTGGTAACGATGTAACCGTCATCGCTGATGATAACACCACTACCTGACGCGCGTTGCTCGGGAATGATATTGGGTCCGAAACCGGAGCCGCCGAAAAATTGATCAAAGAAATCATCCATATCCCTGCTTCGCGGAAGGTTGTTGGAAACCTTGCGTGCTGGAATTTTTGTTTTAATGTGCACCACTGCAGGAACAGCTGCATTGGCTGCCTTGGTAAAATCAACAGGGTCGGCGGCTGTGCCAGGTTTGCCGTCAAAAAATCCGGCATAATTAACCGGAACTTTATCACCGGCCTGTCCTACGATTAATTCCTGATGTTGCGCTGCATATTTGCTATAGAGGGCAACGCTGCCGAGGGCGGATGCGACACTGATCCCTACGGTGAGAAGAATTTGTTTCAATTTCATGGTCTATCGATTTGAATATTTTAATCTTAGTAAAAGAGCGTCAAATTGCGTGCCTTGGAAAAACAAAATAACTATATGTCAGCTTTATATAAAAACCATCCAACCAGTTTAACATTAAATTTACGAAGACCTTAGTAGATCAAGGGTTTTCGTTAATCAAGGTTAATCAAGTCCTGTCAAAAATGCCATAGTGTCTACTCCATCGGCATATTCGCAGATGTCCGGAGTCTGTGCTTTGCCAAACGCCGTTTCATGTTCTCCTACAAGGCACTGGATATTGGCATTCTTTTTCAGAGAGCTGCGCACTTCTTCTTCATTGGTATAGAATTCATAGTGTAACTGGCTGATGCGAGAAAAAGGATTGCTGTCTTCAACCAGGAGGATACTTCCATTGGTCATGTAGTAATGGTTGTTGAGAATCTGGATGGCGAGGCTATAATCATAATTGTTCTTGTACTTGTGATGGTTGATCAGGTAATTCCATTTGTCAAATGCCCTCAGGAGCGGACGAAAATCATAGTTCACCGGAACGAAGATCTTGGTGACATTGCGGCAACCCAGTCCGAAATACTGATAGACATCATCTGAAAGTCTTTCCAGTTCTTCTTCTGTTTCCTTTCCTGTGAGAACAGCAACAGAGGTACGGTTTCTTCTGATGATGCTCGGATATTTTTTAAAATAGTATTCGAAATAACGTGCGGAATTGTTGCTGCCAGTGGCAATATAGGCATCGCAGTGGCGGATCATCTCACTGATCGTGATAAGTGAATCCACTTCCTGATCCCATTCCGTCATTTTTTTCAACACGTGCTTCACCAGCACTTCGTCTTTTGTTGAAGCCTTGACCATGGCAATATGACCGGAAAGAAAAATGCAAAGCAGGTCGTGGAAACCTACAAGCGGAATATTTCCTGCCATCACCAGTCCAACTTTTTTTGGATCTGGGTTTTCTGGCCGTATCTGGTAGCGATGAATCAATTCCTGGATCTGGTAGGGCTGCAGATAATTTTTTGCGATGTTGTTCAGGGCCAGGTCGATGAACTCCGGAATGAACCAGTGGTTCTGGTTGAATGCTTTTTGTTTTACTGCCTGCCATTCTTCATCCTGGTTTGTCAGATCCATCCCCAATCTAATCAGCAATTCTTTTCTTGTTTGAATATTCATGCTTTTGACTTCAATTTGACAGCCCTGGCCATATCCACCGGTTAATTTAAAAGGTTAGTGGTTATTTCAACTCCGGACTTTAAATTTGTCTGCAAAATTAACTACCAATAAATAAAAGCAATATGGCGATCAAGATAACGGAAGAATGTATTAACTGTGGGGCCTGCGAACCCGAATGTCCCAATAATGCCATCTATGAAGGTGGCGTAGAATGGGCGATTGCCGATGGCACCACCGTCAAAGGAAAATATATCCTGGTTGACGGTACAGAGGTGGATGCCGACCAGCGCAATGCTCCCATTGCTGTGGATACCTATTATATTGCTCCGAGTAAATGCACAGAGTGCCAGGGATTTCATGAAGAGCCGCAGTGTGCGGCGGTTTGTCCGGTAGACTGCTGTGTTCCCGATGAAATGTATCGTGAAACCGTGGACGAGCTTCTTGGAAAAAAAGAAAGGCTGCATATATAAATTTTGTAACTTGAACTGTCCGTAAGATTCAGCGTAAGCTGCTTAAAAAAACAGGTGATATTTCCTGTGTAAAAAGGTGAAGAAGTGACTTTCTTCACCTTTCTTATTGTTTACCGTTCGTGGATTTTGTTTTTGTTTCGCGCAAAGACGCGAAGGATGGGAAGAGTAGGGTTGCCTTTTCTGAAACATTTTTTAGAGAGGTTTTTCTTTATTGGTTCGTTTTTTTGTAGAAGTTTTTTAGGCATGACTTTACTTGTTAATGCTTTTGTAGGCAGTCATTCCTTAATGGTTAGATTTTTTGAAGAGATTTCTTCTTCGGCAGTCAATCCTAAGTGATTAGATTTTTTGAAGAGAGTGTTTTAAGGCAATCTTTTCTTAGAGGTTGGTTTTTTTCTTTTTCCACTTTTGGCATTGCCCCAAAAGTGGAGCAAAAGCTCTAGGCAATCCGAATGGCTCCGCCCGGATTGCCGGCCGCGGCACAACGGTTACCCAAAGCTTGTCTCGGGATTGCGTTATACTAGGCGGTCTTGCTCCTTAGATCGAAGTTTACTATTGGTTTTAATTGTTTTAAGTTCTTAGT
>JBJMLU010000115.1:0-5775 GCA_045805145.1 Flavisolibacter sp.
GAAGATGGTTCGGCCGATCTCAAATATGTATTGGGCGTAGCGGAACACATCGGAAAGCTTCTTGCCGATTATAAGATCATCATCGATAAAAGCACCGTGCCTGTGGGCACAGCCGAAAAGGTGCGCGAAGCCATTTCAAAAAATTACAAGGGTGAATTTGATGTGGTGTCGAATCCTGAATTTCTGCGCGAAGGTGTTGCAGTAGATGATTTCATGAAACCAGACCGCATTGTGATTGGAACCACTTCCGAAAGAGCTCAAAAACTTCTGACCGAACTTTACGGTCCCTATGTTCGCCAGGGTAATCCCATACTCTTTATGGATGAACGCTCGGCTGAACTTACCAAATATGCAGCAAATGCCTTCCTTGCTACCAAGATCTCTTTCATGAACGAGATTGCACAGATGTGTGAAAGACTGGGCGCTGATGTGGACATGGTGCGCAAAGGAATTGGCAGTGACGAACGCATTGGAAAACGTTTCCTTTTCCCGGGTATCGGATATGGTGGGAGTTGTTTCCCCAAGGATGTAAAGGCATTGGTATATTCTGCCAAAGAAGTGAAATACGAATTTCGCATACTCAACGCCGTTACCGATGTCAATGACAAGCAGAAATCGCACCTCGTTACCAAGATCAAAAGATATTTCGGGGACCTCAAGGGAAAACATTTCGCCATCTGGGGACTTGCTTTCAAACCCAATACCGACGACATCAGGGAAGCGCCAGCCCTGGAGATCATTGCAGCCCTTCTTGAAGCCGGAGCAACCGTTTCAGCTTTCGATCCGGAAGCAGTGAATAATGTGCGCGTAGTGATGGGAGACAAAATTTCCTATTCTGAAACACAATATGAATGTCTCGAAGGAGCAGATGCCCTCATCATTGCAACGGAATGGAACGAGTTCAGGACGCCTGATTTCGAAAAGATCGCGGGACTGATGAAAGACAATGTGATCTTCGATGGAAGAAATGTGTTTGATGTGCAAACCATGGAGAAGAAAGGATTTCACTATGAAAGCATCGGCCGCCCTTTCGTGAATCAACCTAAACTGGTGTCATGAGCAAAAGGATATTGATCACGGGAGGCGCAGGTTTCCTCGGATCCCACCTCTGCGACCGCTTCATTCGTGAAGGCTACCAGGTGATTGCCATGGATAATCTGATCACAGGCGACCTTCGGAATATTGAGCATCTTTTTAAGCTCAGGGAATTTGAGTTCTATCATCACGACGTTACCAAATTCATTCATATTCCCGGCGACCTGGATTACATCCTGCACTTTGCTTCTCCTGCAAGTCCTATCGATTATCTGAAGATCCCTATCCAAACGCTTAAGGTTGGAGCCATGGGAACACATAATTGCCTGGGATTGGCCAAGTCTAAAAATGCACGCATACTGGTAGCTTCCACCTCGGAAGTTTATGGTGATCCGCTGGTGCATCCGCAAACCGAAGAATACTGGGGCAATGTAAATCCGGTTGGGCCAAGGGGCGTGTACGATGAAGCCAAGCGCTACCTCGAATCCATTACCATGGCCTATCATAATTTTCATGGCGTGGAAACAAGGATCATCCGGATTTTTAATACTTACGGCCCGCGCATGCGACTCAATGACGGAAGAGCCCTTCCTGCTTTTATAGGACAAGCGCTGAGAGGAGAGGACCTGACGGTCTTCGGTGATGGATCGCAAACCCGTTCTTTCTGTTATGTGGACGATCTGGTGGAAGGCATTTACCGTTTGCTTCTCAGCGATTATCATCTTCCGGTGAATGTGGGCAACCCCGACGAAATTTCCCTGAAAGATTTTGCAGAAGAAGTACTGGCTCTCACCGGAAATGGGGTGAAGATCACGTATAAGCCATTGCCTGCCGATGATCCGAAGCAAAGAAGGCCGGATATCACCAAGGCAAAAAAAATTCTCGGATGGGAACCCAAAGTGCACCGCAAAGAAGGTCTTGCCAAAACCTATCAATATTTTAAATCTCTTCCTTCCGAGGAATGGTCCCGGCAACCGAAGGAGTTTGTTAGCGTGCGGTGAGGAGGAGATGTGAGATGGGAGATGAGGGATGTGAGGAGAGAGTTGATAGTTCAAAGTTGATAGTTCAAAGTTGATAGTTCAAAGTCAGCAGTGAGAAGTTCGGAGTTGGAATTGGGAATTAGAAATTAGCATTGTCTCTGGTACTATAGAATTATACAATCGTTATAGTCAACCCGCACTCTTGCCGAAGGGTATATTCGGGCTGGTGTGAAATCAAAATCTTAATACCTGAACTCCGTGATTAGGATAAGCAGATTCTCTTCTACCATAATTATCTAAATCCTCGTAATCCATCCCCGCCCGAACGTACCGTTCGGTGCGGGCAGGCGTGAAATCAGAATTTTAATCCGTGAGATCCGTGATTATATTTGCACCAATTTTAAATGAAAAACCACATGTATCAGGACTTGGTTGATAAAAAAGAAAAGCTGGCTGTTATTGGTCTGGGCTATGTGGGACTGCCCATTGCACTTGAGTTTGCAAAAAAACTTTCCGTGATTGGTTTCGACATCAATGCCAAACGCATTGAAATGATGAAACAGGGTATTGACCCAAGCAATGAATTATCAAAGGAAGCATTCGAGGGTACAGATATCTGTTTTACCAATTCACTGGACGTACTGAAGCAGGCAAAATTTTTTATCGTGGCTGTTCCTACTCCGGTCGACCAGCACAATGTTCCTGATCTTACCCCGGTAAAAAAAGCATCGGAGACCATTGGCAAAGTAGTGAAGAAGGGCGATTATGTGGTGTTTGAATCAACCGTGTATCCCGGATGTACAGAAGAAGATTGTTTGCCCATTATCGAAAAAATTTCAGGACTGAAAAATGTCAGTGATTTCAAGTTAGGATATTCACCCGAGCGCATCAATCCCGGTGACAAGAAACATACCCTGGCAACCATCATCAAAGTTGTTTCGGGTTGCGATGCAGGTTCGCTTGAAACCATTGCTAAAGTTTATGAGCTGGTGGTAAAAGCAGGTGTGCACCGGGCTTCCTCCATCAAGGTTGCGGAAGCAGCCAAGATCATTGAAAACACGCAGCGCGACCTTAACATCGCACTGATGAATGAGCTTTCCATCATCTTCGACAAGATGAACATCAACACATTTGAGGTGCTGGAAGCTGCAGGCACCAAGTGGAACTTTCTTAGATTCACGCCTGGCCTGGTGGGCGGTCATTGTATTGGTGTGGACCCTTACTACCTCACTTATAAAGCGAGTGAACTGGGATATAATTCAAGGGTGATTCTTGCGGGAAGATATATCAACGACAATATGTCGAACTATGTGGCAAGAAAAGTGGTTCGTCATATCATCAGCAATGTTACGGATGTGAAGGCAGCAAGAGTGCTGGTGATGGGTGCTACTTTCAAGGAGAATGTAAGTGATATCCGCAATTCAAAAGTGGCGGATGTGGTGAATGAACTGAAGGAATTCTTTTTGAATGTAGATGTGGTAGATCCTCATGCCGATAGTGAGGAGTTGAAACATGAATACGGATTTGGACTTGCCGATAGCATTGGCAAAGACTATGATGCGGTTATTGTTACCGTTTGTCATGAGCCATACGGCGGACTGGATGAAAAATATTTTAGTTCTATTACCAAGCCCCATGCAATGATTGCCGACCTGAAGGGCACATACAGGGGAAAAATAAAAAGCAGAACATACTGGAGTTTTTGATATGCCGTTTTTCCAAACTGAGATTCCCGACCTTCTTGTATTTGAGCCCAGGGTTTTTGAGGACAGCAGGGGTTATTTCTTTGAAGCCTACAATGAACAGACTTTTAAGGAAAATGGAATTGACCTCAGATTTGTTCAGGACAACCAGTCAAAATCATCTTATGGTGTCATCAGAGGGCTGCACTATCAACTCAATCCTTTTGGACAAACAAAACTGATCAGGGTTCTGGAAGGACAGATCCTTGATGTGGCAGTCGATATCCGGCAAGGTTCTCCAGGCTATGGAAAACATTTTTCGCTGGAGATCTCGGCAGAAAACCGGAAACAACTTTTGATTCCGGCAGGATTCGCTCATGGTTTTTCTGTGCTGAGCGAAACGGCAACGGTGCTTTATAAATGCGACAAGCTTTATCATAGAGAAAGCGAAGCGGGAATTTTATTCAGCGATCCAGTGCTGGATATCGATTGGAAGATTCCTAAAGGAAAAGAGATTGTTTCTGAAAAAGACGCACATCTTCCTTCGCTCAGTGACTGCCGCAAAAATTTTGAATACAAAAAATAGCATGCCCGAAAAGATCATTGTAACCGGCAGTGGCGGACAACTGGGCAGCGAACTTCGAGAACTCGCTCCTTCCTTTCCTCAATACGAATTTATTTTTTTAACAAGGCAGGAAGCATCTATTGAAGATGCGGGAAGGATGGAAAAAATTCTTGCCCAACACAAGCCTGCCTGGTTGATCAACTGTGCAGCCTACACCGCCGTTGACCTGGCGGAATCGGAAAAAGAAAAAGCAAGCAGGATCAATGGAACGGCTGTTGGTGCATTGGCTGCGGCATGCAAAAAACATCGGGTTCGTCTCATTCATATTTCAACCGATTATGTTTTCGATGGAAACGCCACCAGCCCTCTCAAAGAGGATCATTTAGTTGACCCACTCAATGCCTATGGAGCAAGCAAGCTTCTGGGCGAACAACTCTCCATTCAAAATAATCCCGACACCATCGTCATTCGCACATCCTGGGTGTACTCGTATCATGGAAAAAATTTTGTGAAGACGATGATGCGCCTGATGCGCGAAAAAGAGCAGCTAAGTGTGGTGAGCGATCAAATTGGCTCGCCTACTTATGCGGCCGATCTTGCATCAGATATCATTTTGATCATTCGCTCGCGGAAGTGGAAACCGGGCATCTATCATTATAGCAATGAAGGGATCATCAGTTGGTTTGATTTTGCCAAGGAAATAAAAAACCTGATCAACGCGTCCTGCAAACTCCTTCCTATCACCACTGAACAATTTCCCACTCCTGCGCGTCGTCCCAAATATTCTGTCCTCGATAAAACAAAGATCATTACTGACTACAACGTGCAATTGAAAGACTGGAAAAAGAGTTTGAAAATTTGCGTTGAGAAACTCAGTCAAAACTGAAAAAACAAAAGCGATACTCTTAGATCGATGTGTAGTTGGGTGTTCGATCCTTGCCTGAGCATCTGGCTAAGTTTGAACGCAGAGAACGCTGAGAAGGCGCCAGGTGAGCAAGGTATTTTTGATGACCAGCTTCGCGGCCCTTTGCGTTCCGCCTCAGACGAATTGCGTTCTTTGCCTTCAAACCAATTGGTTCTAAAATCTAAATGGTTATCCCATCTTCCTGATCACCTTTTCCATTTCTTCCCTTATGGCTTCGGTACGCAGATTTCCAAGGCTTCCTTCATGGGTATGATGAAGACCTTTGCTTTGATCAAAAGAAAATTTTCCTTCTTCAATCTGTTTTCCGATTTGTTGGTAGGCCTCGCGAAAAGGAATTCCTTTGTTCACCAATTCATTTACGGCTTCTACGCTAAAGAGGTATTTGTATTTTTCATCTTTCAACAGATCATCTTTAACCTCGATCTGCGAAAGCATGATCCTGGACAATTGAAGAGAGGATTTTAATTCTTCAATGGCAGGAAAGAGAATTTCTTTGGTGAGCTGAAGGTCGCGGTGATAACCGGAGGGAAGATTATGAAGCAACAGGGTTAATTCGTTGGGGACAGACTGGATGCGGCTACATTTTGC
>JBJMLU010000116.1:0-4377 GCA_045805145.1 Flavisolibacter sp.
AATTTAATTTGATATGGCTTTTTCTTTTATAGTTTTTATCAAAACATTTTTCAACATTACGCTTCCAGAAAAGATGTATTGAAACCTCAATAATTATCACAACTATTTTACAACTTAGATTCACCTTACTCATTCTCTTCAAATAATCAGACTGCTCCAGCGCCTTGTTCCGCGCAAGACTCTAACTAAAAGCATCTGTGACCTTGCCCTAGCGGAACACAGCGCCTTTAGCATCTTCAAGTTAAAGATGTACGAACATCAAACCGCTCGATACCTGCAGTGAACTGTATTCTGTAAAAGCCAGAATGTCTAGTATAACGCAACTGCGAGACAAGCTTTGGGTAACCGTTGTGCCGCGGCCCGGAGGCGGAATCCTTGAACTTTCCTTTATACTTTTTCTTTCCAGGAGAAAAAATATAAAGGAAAAAAACCAACCAGTAAGGAAGGACCGCCGTTAAGAATCACTCTCCAAAAAATCTAAGCACTTAGGAAAGACTGATTCTGAAGAAATCTCTAATAAAAAAATAAAAGCAACATGGAAAATATAATTACTCGTTTCAGGGATGCCAACAAGAGCTGAAGAGTGTAATGAAAGAATACCTTTTTGGAAAATCCGGAGGTCCCTTCCGAGATCCCGGGCGAACGCAGGCCAGCAAAAACCAACAGCCTCTAAGGAAATTCTCTTCAAAAAATTCAAACAGGTAAGGAAAGATTCCTCTAAAAACACTCTTTTCAAAAACCAAATGGCTTGCTTTAAGAAAGCTTCTCATAAGAGCTTTAAATAAAAATATTTCTCGTTGGCACAAACTCCAACAAACGCATCAATGACGACTGACGTCCATGTGACGTCAGCTTTATCGGCCCTGTGCCGCCCGAGGTCTGCCGACTGTCTTCCTCATCCAGAATGGCCTCATAAAAGGCTTCTCCACCAAAAGAAAATAAAGAGAAGAAACAGAAAGTACAAAAAATGAAAATGCAAAAGCAAGCGGAATGAATAATCTCGGATCAAGAGAGCGTATGCCCATTCGCCCCAAAACCTGTCCCAGTAAAGAGATGAGTGCAAAATGAAGAAGATAGATGGAATAACACATGCCTCCGATCAGAACAAGGCCCTCTGTGGAAAAAATCCTTCGCATGTACTCATTGGTGAGCACCGTGTGGATCAGTCCAAACATGCATGCGATCCGGATCAGGTATTCAGGAAGACTGTGTGCAGAAGGAATCAAAAAAAATCCGGCCAGACATGCAATTCCCATAATCAAACCCCATTGCCGGTGCCTGATGATGGATGTTTTGCTGACATACAGGTCTGCTGCAAGTATGCCCGAAAAAAAATATTGCAGATACATTAATACATGACTTGGTTTCCATACATCAAACCAGTACACGGCGCTAACAACAATGATTGTCACATAGATTAGTCTTCGAATCCAGCTTTGAGGAATCAGGAAAAGAAGAAAGAACAGTGGAGCGAGAATATAGAACTGCACCTCTACCTCCAGCGACCAGGCCACCGGCATCACCCAGGAAAATGACTGATAAACGATCGTATGCTGATACACAGCAGACGTGAGCAAGTGAGGCAGCAACACGGCAAAACTATATTTGTGCAACAACCAAATCTGCGCAGCAAAAAGCAGGAGCAGTGCAATGACATAAGGAGGCTCCAGTCGGGTAAGCCTTCGCAAAAAATAATTTCGCAAAGAAATTTTTTTCCCTCCTGCGAGACGCCACTGTGCAAAAGGGAGACTCAGAATGAATCCGCTGATCATGAAAAAAAGCGGTACGCCTGCCCCACCCCTGAATGCAAAGTCCTGCCAGTAATTGTCCTGAAGGATTTGGTAGTTAAAAAAACGTTCATCCAGATAATGACTGATGTGCATCACCACCACGACCGAAAATATGGCAATGAAACGAAGACCGTCGATCTGAGGCAAATAGGAAGTGCTGTAAGTTATTCTTCGAAAACGTTGGAGCAGTTTGGCTGGCATGGTTGTCGGCTAACGCTGGCTGGCAATGAGGAGGTTCAGGTCGGTATATTTCAGATTGAATCGCTCACTCAGATAAAAATTGGTTAGTGCTCCCTTGAACATATAGATGCCGCTACGCAAATGGATCTGATGCCAGACCATTCGTTCAAATCCTCCATCTTCTCCTGCTTCAAGCAGCAAAGGCATTAGTACATTGCTGATGGCCTGAGAAGCGGTTCGCGCAAATCCGGATGGGATATTGGGAACACAATAATGGATCACACCATATTTCAGATAGATGGGACTTTCATGAGTGGTGATCTCCGCCGTCTCAAAACAACCGCCCCGGTCTATGCTCACATCAATGATCACGCTACCGGGCCTCATGCTGCTTACCATTTCTTCTGTCACTACAACCGGGGTTCTTCCGCTCTCCGATCCCAATGCTCCAACAGCTACTTCACAGGTCTTGAGTTGTTTGGCCAACATCCTCGGCTCGATAACTGAAGTCCAGAGTCGGTGTCCGATATTATTCTGAAGTCTTTTCAGGCGGTAGACACTGTTGTCAAAAACTTTTACAGATGCACCCAGGGCCAGGGCTGCTCTTGCGGCGTATTCGCCCACGATGCCGGCTCCAATGATGATCACTTTTGTTGGTGCGATCCCGGAAATACCTCCAAGCAAAACGCCCTTACCGTGATTGGCTGAACTGAGATATTGTGCGGCAATGAGCATCACGGCACTGCCCGCGATTTCACTCATACTGCGAACAATGGGATAGGTACCGCTGTCGTCCTTTAAATTTTCAAATGAAATGGCTGTGATCCTTTTGTCCATCATCTTCTGAAGAAGTTCTGCCTTCAGCACACTCAGATGAATGGGAGAAATGATCATCTGGCTATGTTGCAACAGAGAAAGTTCTTCTTCGATCACCGGAGCGCTTTTCACCAGGATCGGTGCCTTGTACACGTCTTCACGGTGGTAAACAATGCGCGCGCCGGCTTCACTATAATCGCGGTCTCCATAGTGCGCGGCTTCGCCTGCATTGTGCTCGATGGTCACTTCATGACCGTTGCTGACCAGCACACTAACCGCATCAGGCGTAAGTGCTACGCGGTTCTCCTGAAACGCAATTTCCTTTGGAATGCCAATGTGTAATTGGGCGCCTTTAGGCTTGATATCGAGGGTTTCTTCCAGTGTTTCATAACTAAAAGACGGGCTTACAATAGGTTTTTGTTGCGCCATAGTCAGGGTCCAATCAAATTAAATACAAATTACGATTGTTATTTGATACAAATCTAAGGGAGCAAAGGCAAATTGATTTCCACCTGGCGTTCCTTTTCAGACGTGGATTTGATATAAACATGCACCGTTTGATCATCGAAGAGAAAGGGTGCTTTTTCGGGCCATTCCACCATGCAGTAATCCCTTCCTGAAACGCAATCTTCCACGCCTGCCTGCACCACTTCTTCTTCATTTTTCAAGCGGTAAAGGTCGATGTGATAGATTATTTTTTCTTCTCCACCTTCTTGAAAAATGTATTGATTGATGATAGAGAAAGTAGGACTGGCCATCGTTTCCTTCACCCCTTTTTTTCGGCAAAGCGCCAGGATGATCGTGGTCTTCCCCGCTCCCATCGGGCCATGAAATGCAAAGACCCTGGCGGGGTGCACTTTTTTCCAAAAGGTTTCTGCAAAATGATCCAGCGTGTCGAGACTGAAGTTGAAATGTATTTGGTTCAAGACTCAAAAGTATTGAAGGATGGCTTACTCTGATTAAGTAGTGCTGTTTCCAAATTATTTTCTGAACAAGGCATGGGCTTTTTTTGAAGGTTTCTTCTTCGACAGTCAATCCTTAGTGGTTAGATTTTTTGGAGGGAGTTCTTAAAGGCAATCATCTCTTTATTGATTAGATTTTTTGAAGAGAGATTTATTAGAAGCAGTCATTCTTTACTGAATAGATATTTTGACGAGAGGTTCTTAAAGGCGGTCATTTCTTAGAGGTTGGTTTTTTTCTTTTTCCACTTTTGGCATTGCCCCAAAAGTGGAGCAAAAACTATAGGCAATCCTCCCGCACATGCGGGAGGATTGCCGGCCGCGGCACAACGGTCACTCGAAGCTTTTCTCGAAGATGCGTTATGCTAAGCGGTCTGGCCTTTATAGAATAGAGCTCACTACTCGTATCAATGTGTTTGATAGTTGAAGGGTTTTCATTCGAAGAGCGGAAGGCGCTGTGTTCCCCGCCTTCGGCTGGACCCGTCTTGTGAGTTTTGGGATGATGTTAGTGAATGATCCTGGGTTTCATTGTTTTGGAGCGCTTTACTGCTTGTGAGTGTACTGCGAGGCAGTCTGAGGTCTGATGCTCGCTTCGCTCGCAAGGAGATTGCCGCGCTGCGCTCGCAATGACG
>JBJMLU010000117.1:0-5010 GCA_045805145.1 Flavisolibacter sp.
CTCTCTTGGATTAGACCTGGTTTTTCTTTTAGGACGTTTTGGATTTTACCCTTTTTGGTTTTTCTGCTTTAGGACATTGAACTTCTTTGGTTTTCCCTTTTGATATTGAATCCCTTTGGTTTTTCTTAGAACTGTTTTGGTTTTCCCTTGGATATTGTCACCCTTTTGACAGAACAAAGATGCAACGGGAAAACCAGCCCTGAAAACGAGTTTCGACCAACGGAAGGGAATTTTCGACAGAAAGAAAAGGAAAGGGAAGCTGTTGGCTGATGGCTTTTGGCTATTGGCTATTGGCTTTTGGCTAACAGCTATCAGCTATCAGCCTTCTCTCTCTTTGGCTGCAATTTTGATGACATCCAATGATTCATTTATTAAAATTTCCAGTCATGAGAAATATTATTGTGGCGGGCATTTTTGCCGTAGGCATTTTGGCCAGCAGTTGCAACAACAGCAGTAGCAGCAATAGTTCATCTGATAGCCTGCGCACCAATCAGGTAGGCGGAGGTAGTGATACCATCAATGGCGCCAGCGGCACCAACGGCACCAATACCGGAAACGATACAGCCATGAACAATGGTATCAATCAAACCACGCGCATGAGCGCAGATACATCCGCAGGCAAGGGTGGATCAGGAAAACATTAAAAATCCTTTTCCCTTTCAGCGCGGGAGTCTTTAAATAATAAAGATCAGCGGACAAGCTTTCCGGGAGCATGTTTGGGCACGGCTGATTGTGCTGTCTTGTGCAAATAAGCATTGGCATCGTGAACCAGTGCTTCTTTGGGCAGCCAGTTCCACCACACACCCAAATCTTTTCTGATCAGGTTTGTATAAAATTCCGGTAACACCGTAGAATTGCCTTCAAAATAATCACGGAAAGAAGAATCTTCCACAAGGTTCTTTCGGATTTGTTTGAAGAAACGGATCCGGCCATGTCCTTCAGAAGAAACTGCGCGCATGAAGTTCATCCACTTGGCCGACATGTTGGGTGTAGCCATGAAGCGGCGATAAATGGCTCTTGTAGAAAAAGTATAGTTGGTGAGGTCAATGATCTTATCGTAAAAATCAACCCACTCATAATTCTTCGGCTTGAGATTCATGGCCAGGTGATTGTTGAGAAAATGAAAAGGGAAGGGGAGTACCCTGCCTTCTCGCTGGTAACTCAGGTTCAATGGGGCTGCTTCACCAAATGCTGTGAGCAAGGAATAGCCCGGGAAGGCTGCCGGACAAAGATCAACAAAACGTTTGGTGAGTTCAAAGGGTTCTGCTCCGACATCGCTGTCGAGACCAAGCACAAAATTGGTTTGCACATAGGATACATATTGGAACATCATGTTCACATGCGCCGAGATCTGTTTTACTTTTTCCATTCCCGCCATGTGCATGCTCTTCGATTTATTTCCCAATTCATACCAGGATTCAACGCCTGGAAGAAGAGCAGTAAATCCGTTTGCCTGCAAAACTTTTAAATGACTTTCGGTGAGTATTGAAAGACTGCTTTCGGCAAAAAACTGGAAACTCTTTGGCGGAGCTGCAGAAGCAATGGCTTCCATATTTTCTTCGAACCGCACACCAAAATTTGGATCATGCCATCCAACAACTGGCTTTTTGAATTGCGTGAGAAGAAAACGAAGATCATCCCTGATGGTGGTAAAATCCAGCGTCTGATAAGAAACAGTGGAGTCAATACAAAAAGCACAGGTATAGGGGCAGCCCATGCTTCCAATCATCGGAACGATCTTCAACAGAGGCGCTTTCTTTAAAGTAGGACTGATAAATTTCCAACGTTCACGCACACCCGGTAATTCGGAAGGCTGCTTTAATGCACTGACGAATTTTCCTTTATGTTTTTGTGGCTGGCACTCCTGAACAATATCTTCAATAGTGGTTTTGCTGGCAAAACCCATCACATAATCAAAATACTTAACAGCATCATCGGGATAGCAACGTGCATGGGGACCACCCAGCACCGTAACCACGCCCTGGCTTCTGAAATAATTACTCAACGAATAAGCCAGCAAGGCGGCCTGCGTAAAAGAGCTGATGAAAACCATATCTACTTCCGCCGGCAATTCTTTGGAAAGGTCTTCTCTGCCCGTGTAACAGATCATCGTTACATCATGTCCTTTTTGTTCGCACCAGGTAGCTACTACCTGCGGCATGATGCTCGCAAGATTGGCATGCATGAATTTAGCCCACAGGGTATTGGTCGGTCCTTTACTAACAAGATCGATGACCGCTATTTTGAGTTTGCTCATATAAATATGGAAGTTTTAGCCGAGGCTTTCGCCGGCAAATACAATTGAATTGAATAATGGGTTTTTGAACAAGAGTAGATTTCAGACTATGCTGTTTGATTTGGTGAAGAAAAGTAAAACACTAGCATAAGGCTTACATGAACTGGTGAATCATACAAAAGGCACAAACCTGACGTGATGGAGTCATCACGAATTCATATGTTACACGCTGTTGATCGGTAAAAAAACAGAGTGTAAAAAGTGAATTGGAATGAAGATAAAGCAAATAGTTGAAAATAGTCGGGCTTATTTTTTAGAAGAGGCTGGTTTACAGCTTTCAGCAAGAGAAACAAGATGGCAAAAACTTGAAGTAATCACTCAATTATTGAATTCACCGGCCCGGTATTCTATTTCGTGTACAGAAATTCTTTTGCCGTCAAGTTCCATCCGGTTCAGGGCCATAATCGCCTGCTCTCCCTGCGACTGCACCGGCATTTCTACAAATGCATTTCCCTTGGATCTTCCGTTCAGGCGATCGCGAACGATCACCAGTGAACCAATGCGTCCATAAGCTGAAAATAATTTTCTGAGGTCGGCTTCAATAATATTAAAACTCAGATTAGTAACATGAATATTCATAAATGAAAGGGAGTTCAGCACGAAAATAAAATGCTGCAGGAGAATGAAGATACAACTATTGCCAAACGAAGAATGTTAAATGCAGCGAAACAAAACAGATTAGTTGCCTACAACTCAACGCGTATGAAAATTAATGGCTAGATTTGATGCTCTTTGAGCCGGCATCAGTTTAGATCCTCGCTACCCACTCTCTTTACTCCTGCTTTTCTCAATCACCTTAAAACAAAGAATTATGAAAATACTTGTTTCCCACTTCGGGACCTCTGTAAAGAATGAAGACCTGGCTGGATTGATGTCGCCGTTTGGAACTGTTGACAGAGCAGAAATTGTCACCGATCTTTTTACCGGTCAGTCCAGGGGATTTGGTTTTGTTGAAATGCCCGATGAAGCACAGGCGAAGGAAGCAATTCGTGCCCTTGACCATTCCGAATGGCAGGGAAAGCAGATAACGGTACAGGAATCCAAAGAGCCTGTTCACCGCGGTTCTTATCCCGTTGGAAAAGGCATGGTCCGCACATTCCGTTTCAAGAAAAATTAATTCAATCGATTTCTATCGCGCTTACAGAATAACTCAGGCCTCTTGCACCGGCGCCTTTGCCACCTGGCGGATATTCAGCTGAAATTTTTTGTTCATTTGGAAGTCGTAACCATTACGGGTAAAGAGATCTTTTACTGTATCATCTTTCAGCAGAATTTCGCTCAGGTCCTTGGCCACTTTTGAAGTGATTGGATTATCGGGCCTCCCGTTTCTAAAATGAATGCTGAAATTATAACTGTCGCGACGGCCGACAGCTGCTTTTTCAAAATCAGTCAGATTCATTTCCAGCAATTGGTCGGAAGCCTGCGACCGCTTCAGCAAAATGCGGATGATGGGAAGGTATTTATCCCAAACCTGTGTATACATAAAATTAAATTATGCTTGGAGGAAGATTGGCCGAACAGTACAACTAGTCTTCAAAACTATCTTTGGAAATACTGAGTCTCGAAAATTCAGTTCCGTTAAAGATCTTGGCCAGGCTTAGATTTTTCGACTGTTCGAATTCATCAAAATGTTTTCTGGTCACAATGCGCCAGAAGTTTTTAGACTTCAGGTGTACGTAATCACGGTCTTGTACAAATAGTCCGTAGATCGCATCTCTTTTCTTGAAATTGATCTTTACATATTTGTTGTCAACAGAGGTCTTGGTGCTCAGGAATTTTTCGATGTCTTCTGTGTTCATGATTATTTGTTTGATTTACGTATGGTTTATTTTTCCGGCTGCTGAATGTCAGGCGGAATATTCGGTTTCGCTTTTTTGTTCGGCCTCTTTTACATCAATTACATGTCCATCCACAATGCTTCCATTGATCCGTGCAATAGCTTGTGCCGCCTGGTTCCTGTTCTGCATTTCTACGAGGGCCAGTCCCTTTGAACGTCCGGTCTGATCATCGAAGAAGATGCTGATGAAATCAACAGTGCCATGGGTAGCAAACAAAGCTCCCAGCGATTCATTGGTTACCTGGCTACCAAGATTGGAAACAAAGAGGCGCATAATGTTTTTTTAGGTGATTGAGGTAAAAGCAAGAAGTGAGATGCAATGGGCAGAATAGGCAATTCAAACTGATGCTCTAGAACTCAAGATGATCAAATGTAGGCCTAATTCCCTCAGCGGTTGCATTTTAATTTATGCGGTACTGATAATTAACAAGGCTATGGCTCCGCAGTATTTGTAGTTCACTGAAGTGCGGATGAAAGGTCTTTTTCAATCATTATTTACAATAACCGTCCTGTTGTTTTCAGAATTTTTACAAGTGGATGAAAAAGCAGAAACGAAATGAACGCAAGAGGTTCATGTGTTTGACGTCTGCTTTCTTTCTTAGTGTACTTTACGGTATTTGGTTTATTCTTATCAAAATATATTTCAGCGAGCAAATCCTTAGAATGCTAAATAAGGAAAAACCATTACCACCAAATTCAAAACAGCCACAAACAGGAAAGAACAAACGAAAATATATTCTCTGCGAAAACTTCTGCGCTCTTCTTTCTCCGCGGTTAACCAGGATTACAATGATTTTCCAGGATTCATGATTTCATAATAACAGGTTGTCTCCCTAATTCCAAATTCCTAATTCCAAATTCCCAATCCAGCTAATCC
>JBJMLU010000118.1:0-8432 GCA_045805145.1 Flavisolibacter sp.
ATAATGCCTGGGTGCAACTGGATTTTACAGAAAAAGACCCTGCCGGAAATTTTAAGGTGAAACAGTTTCATGAAAACTATGGATACGACCTGCAGGCTACACTGAATAAATTTCCTATTAAAGAACTAAAGGATGAACAGCAGCTCGACCGTCTCATGATGTCACTCAAAAGAGGAAACGTGCATCCCGTTACAATAGAAAATGACAGCACCATCACGAAACTTTTTGTGGAAGCCAACCCGCAATATAAGACCCTCACCATGTATGATGCCAACATGCAAAGGCTCAACCGCGAGGACATGGCCAAATATTTGGTGGATGCGCCCGTGAAATCGCAAAGCCTGGAAGAAAAAGTGGACCAGAAAAACAACCTCAGTGTTTCCAAAAAGCCCGCGCCCAAAGATGGGGATGTGGCGCTGCTTCAAAAAAAAAGAAGCGGTCATAAAAATGGTTTAGGTCGGGCATAACCTTTCAAGTAGATTTTTTTATGGATCATCAAGCAATGGAGCGTCTTTTGCAAACCATAGAGGCTTTGGGATTTGATCAATCATTGGAACAGATTCTTTTTAAAAAAGCGAGCTTTTGTTTGCCTCGCTTTTCTTTATCCATGATTCAGCAGCGGGAGGAGGGCCTACTGGGATTTCATTTATTTTTTGAGCGCAGTGGAAGCAGTGCTTATAGCTTTCCCTACTACGACGCTTTTTTGAGAAAATCGATGTCCATTCCAGACTTGGAAGTGAGTGGCGTATCGGCTAGAGAACTGGAAATGAGAATGGAAAAAATAGAGTGGAAAATTTTTTTCAATGACGATAAAGAGAAAATTGCCGGTTTGCAGGGTTGGGATTTTTTTCAAACCGTGGAAACGATCAACTCAGATTTGTTTTCCTTGGGTACCACCGAACAGGGAAAGGAAGCTGCACTTCTGCTGAAAGTCCGCTTTTGGGCTGACCTGCCAGGCGCTGAGGAATACTGGAATGCTTCTTTGAAAAGCCGTTATGAAATCGTGCAACGCTTTTATCTGTCCCCTGAGGGAGGAATTACAACCGAGGAGGCTTACCGTTTTTTGCAAAACCGCTGGATGGAAAAACAACTTCAGGCGAAGAAAAAAGAAGAGGTTTTGGAGACCGCCCTTGGTAAGGAAAACAAGGGCGGTCATACAAAAAAACAGCTGCGTAAGGGCTTCAATAAGAACAAAACTTGATGGCATTGGAACCACTGCATATCTTTTTTGAGGTTATCCAGGAAGATCATCGGATCGCACCTTCACATATTAGTCTATATATGGCGCTGTTAGATCAATGGGGAAGAAGAGGTTCGGCCAATCCTGTTTCGTTTCGAAGAAAGGAAATAATGCATGCTGCAAAAATTCTTTCCCGTCAGACGTATAACAAGTGCATCCATGACCTGAGACAGTTTGGATACATAACATATACCCCAACACCTAGTCCATTTGAATCCAGCAGTGTGTACTTAAGACTTCTCTAACGAACATTTTTGTTTATGGAAAACAGGTCATCGGCCCCCATGTTCATTCCTTTGGAAACCACTGTGTTCTGGACACAGCTGCGTCTTTTGATCAGGGAAGAACTCGTGAGTATGAAAAAAGCAGACCCGCGTGATGTGCTCATGGAAACGCCTGGGCTGACAGAGAAACCATTGTTTCGGATTCAGGAGGTATGCAAAATATTTCAGGTATCGCGCCAAACGATCTATGATTGGGTCAAACACGGTAAGCTAAAACCCTTAAAAGTTCGCTCACGTGTTTATTTCTTGGCAAAGGATATACAAGATCTATTAAACACAGCAGATATTTCAAAAATAAAATAGCTCCGAGGATATGCAGACCCGCTTGTATGACTACCGTATTAATGACGGTCAATTTACCGTATTTACACCGTTGTCTAATGTTAGCAAATAGCACAAATTGCAGGTCTGTTTTTTTATCTCTCGCTTTAACAAATCACTTCGCATGTCAGCGTATAAACTAATCAAAGATCCGCTTCAACATCATATCCTCCTGGATGATGGTCTTGCACGACCAGCAGACCTTTACCAGTTCTCAAATTTTCTGGATCAGGCAGAAGATGTAATTGTTCACCCAGGTTATATGATTGATGGGGGAGAGTCAGGAATTTTTTATTTCAAACGTGTAGGAGACAATACAAATATTTTGTTGGAAGCAAGGCTAAAAGATGAAATGATGGTCGTGCAAAGGATGATCGTTAATCCAAGTATTGAGTACATCAGCAACCTACTTAAAACAGGAAGTTTGATTCGTTTTTCCACTAGTCAACCGAGATAATTTTGTTTCTAATGGCGTAGATAATCAGACCTGCTGTGTTACTGACCTCCATTTTATGAAGGACATGTTCGCGGTAACTTTCCACGGTGCGTTTTTTTAGCCCCAGTTTGTCCGCGATTTCCTTGCTCGCCAGTCCTTCAGCAATAAGTCTGATGATTTGCAGCTCGCGTTCCGTGAATGTTGGTTTGGCAATTTTTTTATGTGGATGATATTTTTTACTGGCGATCATGATGGCCAGTTTTTTGGTCGTGTGGTTACAATAATACACGCGGTCCTGGTATACGGTTTTGACTGCTTCCACGATTTCTGATTTGTGTGCATTTTTGATCAGGTATCCTTTGGCGCCTGCATCCAGCATGTCGATTATCAGGTTTTCATCGTCAAACATGGATAGAGCAATTACACCAATGAAGGGAAATTCTTCCTTGATTTTTTTTGTGGCTTCAATGCCATCCATTTTGGGCATCATTACATCTGTAATGACAATATCGGGCTTTAGCTTTCTGCATAGCTTTACCAGTTCCTCGCCATTTTCAGCTTCTCCAACCAGTTCGAATTCAGAGAGCCGGCTGGCCATCACCGTAAATCCGTCCCGTATCAGTTCATGATCATCAGCGATCACCACTTTGATGGGGTTATATACTTTGTTCATGATGTAGAGGAATTTCAAAAATATATTGTGTGCCCTTTTCTTTTTGTGACAGTACTGATAGTTTTCCCTTCAAAATTTCTGTGCGTTCATACATGCTTCTAAGACCAAACCCCGTTGTATCGAGCAGGCTGTGATGATAGTCAAAGCCCTGTCCATTGTCCTTGGAATGAAAGATAAGATTTCCACTTTTGACTTGAAACTCCATTTTTAATTCTGTAGCGCGCGCATGTTTGATGGTGTTTTGAATGATCTCCTGGATAATTCGGTACAGGTGTACGGATCGTTCTGCGGGTAGGGTAAATTCTTCCTGGCTCGCTGCAAGTACGATATGCAGTTTGTTGTCAGGGATCTGGTTGATATAGGCACTAAGTGCAGGAATCAATCCTTTGCGGAGTAGGGAAGCAGGAAGGAGGTCGAAAGATATTTCACGCATTCTTTTAAGGGCGTTGTCGATGATCTCATTGGCTTTTGCCAATTGTTTTTGGTCCTGATCATTGGAAAGAATAAAACTATTCACTTTCATTTTTACACTGCTGATGAGGGGCCCGAGTTCATCATGCAGATCGGAAGCAATGCGCGCTCTTTCCTTTTCTTTGGCCACGATTTCTGCCATAATGTTTTGGCGGGTGAGCTGGGTTGATCTTCTTTGACTGCGAAAGATCGTGATCAGGAAATAAGCAAGGATGCTTCCCAGTACGAGGACCGCAACAATAATTACCGTATATATTCTACTTTCCTCGGCATCCATAATACAGCCAGTGCATAAAGCAAGTTGGTACCTAAGTTAACATAAACCATGATCAGGAACAGATGAATAATAAAGGACATGCTAGCAGCGGAACCGTAAATTAAGAATGCATAAACCAGGATTTTATAGGTAAAAAAGATGATAAAAGCTGTACAAAGCATGAAAGTGGCGTTGACGAGCAGCTTTTTGTCATTATACGTAATGATTCCATTGAGGACATGGATACTCATAAAGACGACCACAAAAGAATACCCAATCCTAAAATAAATACAATTATGGGTGATTGAATCGAAAACAAAATTCTCGGCAATCCAACCGCAGATAAACAACCCGATAAGTAAATAGTAAAGCTTTGGCCTGTATCGGAATAGAGACAGGTTTTTAAAGAGCCAGACCAATAACAACGATTCCAGAAGTACATAAATATTATTGGTCATTAACGTGTGCATGCCCCGTTGCTCTAAAATAACCGCCAGTATTTCATTGACACTACCGATCCAAAGGCAATATATAAAGGGATAATATACCCGGCTGATGCTTTTAAACCGAACAAGGGCGATAATGGCGGCAATAAGAATGGAGAGACTGAAAGAAATAACCACATAATATTTCATCTGGCAATATGGCCCAAAAAATTAAGGATTCAAAGGTGAAGGCGGCGGACAAAAGGGCGGGCAGGGGTTAGAATCTTCACCAATTCCACCGGTAGGGTCAGGGTCTGAGGTAGGGTCTCCTGTTGAAGTTGTAGTTGCAGTTGAAACAGCAGAAGGAGCTGAGGAAGGCAAAATATCTTCATTCTTGTCATTGATTCCTACGATAATTGCTTTCAATTTATTGTCGTCGCTCATTCCGTAATATATCCTCATACCGGTGCAGCCAGGCTCGGCGAGGATAAAATCAAATATGTCCCGGCTGAAAGTTTCGCAAAGTAGGAGACTACTTTGAGGAAGAATGCCAGTGTCGGGAAGTTTGCTTCTGAGTGCGCGGTACAGTGTGGTCATTTTAATAGCCTGATCAAGCGTAATGGAATTTTGCATGTAAAAAAGGTTTTGGTAGTGATAGTAGGCTGCAAGGTGAAGATATGGCCTGTTCAAGAAAAGGGGGGTTAATACGGGTGCATATACTGTATAAATACAGTGAGTTTTATGGGAAGAATAAATTACTTCGGTAAAATTTAAAAGTTCGTTCAAGGGTACAAACATTACGTTTAGTAGGAATACTTCAGTCTTCTGGCGGGATGTCGCATGCAGTATCTCAAATGTAGACATATAGACATGGCTGGATGTAAGCTTCACTTCAAATTTGTTCTGATCGACGTAAGCCGAGTCGCAGCTTAAATTTGAATTGTTGATGAATATTGACTGCATTTCCTGCAACCAAACTGCAACCAAACTGCAACGGCTGTCTGCAAAAAAAATAGTTGTCCACATTTTAAAAATACTATTGCAGGCTATAAAAGACGAATATATTTTCGCGTTGGTTTTTAATAGGATATTGGATTTTAAAACGGGGCTGAATCTCTATTCTGGCCCTTTTTTTATAGATGGAGGTGCAGCTAAAACAAACACCAATCATTTTTGGGAAGCTAGCGATGCGGTTAAGGCATTCAGGTTTTTATAGACAAAAGTATCTTCATTCTAGTGTAAGTACCCCTCAGATAGTTTATAATTAGAGTGATGATCTTAATTTTAAATTGTCTGGATTTTAGGGAGACTTATGCTGTTCATAACGCCTGATAAATCTTATAAGCCATTATAATGAAGATACCATACACACATCAGCACTCGTTGTTTTAGTTGTGACAAGTGATTGTTTCGCATCGGGCTTTTCAGACACGACAATGATTAGGTCACATTTGAATGCAATTACAAAAACTGGAGAATTTCGTACTTATAAAAACATTGACCAACTTAACAGGACAGCAGACTATATTAAATAGTTTTCAAACAATATTCAGACAGCGTTTTCCCCTGCAAGAATACTTCAATGACATGTTGCGGCATGAGGTTGGGTTCTTATTTTCGATCTTATTGAGTAATTGCAGTGCTTCTTGACAGCCCAGACCCTATTTCAAAATTGGACGCATTAATTGCCACAGTCATTACCGGATACTTTGTTATTATTGGTTGGCTTATATTGTTTATGAATCTTCCTCGAAATTTATGGATGAAACCTAAATTGAGATAAGGCAGAAATTAGTGCCGATTTAGACCATAAATCTGCGTTACAAGGTATTCACTAATCTTTCGGTTTTTTGTTTGACCGATCAAGATACTTTCGTGACGTTATAAAAGTTCTTTTCGACTTTCACTTGTACAATATTGCATTTTTGAGGGATGAACTGTGAGGTTCTTCTAAGCTGGCCAAACTCATTTTAATAGCTTTTTAACGTCCCGTGAATAAAGCCTTTTCTTTGTTGACTTAGGGTTGGGTAACGCCTGCAAAAATGACCAGATCTGCCACGGTAAAATCGTTTACAGTTACAGAGGGCAGCATAGGTGTAAAGCCTCCCAACACATTTAAATAAGAATTGCCATCACGCTTCAACATCCGAATAAATGTATCCGCCACAATTTTAGCGCCCAGAGGTCCGAGCTGGTTTCCGCCGCCGATGACTTTTCCTTCACGTAAGATATAATACCACAGTGGAGTGTTTGATAGCAGCAATCCGCCTGCAGAATTGAGAATAGCGATTTCATTGGCAGGCAATCCCGTGGTCAGTTGAGCGGCGCTCATCACCGGAACATTTAAAGACTGTGCCATCGCTTGTCCACTCGGCAGTCCAAATGCCAGCCCTCTTCGAAGGTTTCTGGTGGCCAGTATCGCCATGATTCCACTGCCACCGGGTATGCTTTCCAGTCCATTGGCTAACACACTATCTATTGGTCTTGCCTTATTGTTTACAGGGACCGGTACACCTGTATTGAAAAACGCATTGAAATCTACCACCCAGTTTGAAAGCACAGGCAGGTTGGGATTGCGGTTAAACTGAAACACTTGGGAAAGCGTCGCTGATGGGAAATTAAAATTGACCCAATATTGATCACGGATCATGCTGTGCCCAAATCGATAAGCGGCCACCGAAAATTCCACCGGCATTCGGAAAGGACTATCAATGGGAGCAATTACGTTCCCTAGCGCCTGAGTAACTGCTTGGGGGCCGCAAATCCTTTTAAGGAAATCATTGACGGCAGCCCACTGATAATGGTGCGTCACTATTTTTTTTGCCTCTACAAATATGTCTCCGGAAAAGCCAATCAATACCAATAGGTCGACGACTTGGTTATGAAACCGCAACATGGTTTGATGAAACTGCACCACGATTAAGTTTTCATCATTGCGTGGATCTCCGATAATGGCAGTATGGGACGAATTAACGGGATTAAGAGGATTGGTCATCCGGGGAACATCAAAATCACTTTGAATCTTCATCCCTCCAAAACCACCGTTGCCGCCAGGACCTCCCGGTGAAGTGGGTGTGTTGGACCCCATCTGAAATTTAATCGCAGTGGCAGGACCAACCGTTGGAAATACATATAAATAAGGATCTAGTGCGGGGCCGCGGCCGTATAACGAATCCAGGTCGAGCACCGGAGTTCTCATATTGTTGATCGTGTTGGCGTCGGTGGCGGTGTCCAGAGTGGAGGACACATCCAGGGTAATGTCATGATCAACAAACTGCCCGAAATAAGTGTAACCAGACGGAATGGTCGAGTCCGGTATTGCGGCTTCTCTCCCCAGATCTCCCATAAGGTCTCCTAATTTTCCGAGTAACACCTGGTTGGCTAGCGTAAAAGGAAGCTTGCTAGCGTTTCTCACGGCTGTGGAGGACATATACCCAAACTTGTCGGCACAAGGAGAAAAGATCCAAGGAAAGGGGAACCAGAGCAAAGATAGTTTCGCGCCATGAAAACGTTTGATATCTGGCCTGATGGTCTGTATCGATTTTTTAACGTCTTCCGGCATTTTTTCAATAGGGAGCCGTGCATTGGGATTGATGCGGTTGACTGTCTGCAAAAGGGCTTTTGAAGAAACACTCAAGTGCAGCTGAAGTTCGGATATTCGCTTTTCCAGCTCCGCCAACTTGAGCGGCCCAGGATTACCCTCCTGTCGCGCCGAAAATATTTTTTTGAGGTCTTCTCCATCCCCCAGGCTGGCTGCTGCGGGCTTTCTCTGTGCCCCACTGCTTGTGCGAAGGGCTTTGGATGGCAAACGTTTATTTTTAGGAGGCGCCTTTTTTTCTGTTTTTTTCTTGAGTGATGCTTTTTTTGCACCGGCCGGTTTTATAGCAGCTTTTTTGGAGCTTTTTTTCTTTGCCATGGGGCTACATTTTTATTAGTGAGCAAGTGGGGTACAAGAAAGACTTAAGTCCTCGCAGTAGACAGAAGTATTTTTTGTTTGTGTATTTACAATAGAATAGCGAGGAAGCTTTCTGAGGGAGATAAGGGATATGTAAAGTAACAAATGATTGAAACAAAAAAATACCGTATTTATACGGATAGACCGCAGGTACACCATTTGAGTATGGTTAAGGATTCTTAACAGTCAAATACAACGTGAAATGTGTTTGGTATACAGCTCTTATCCTAATTGAAGTGAATTTACATCAAAGGAATATTGGCAACTCACTATATAGTGAAATCAAGGCGGGCTACTGAGTGAGGTCGAGTGTTTTATGCATTTTGCCGCGAAAAACTCAACAAATTATTATTGGCCGGTTTTGTAATCGC
>JBJMLU010000119.1:0-5056 GCA_045805145.1 Flavisolibacter sp.
ACGGGTTTCGAAGTTTACTTTAATTCGAGGACCTCAAAGTTCAGAGTTCATAGTTCAAAGTCAGTGAACCACAGGGCGGTTTGTCTTACAGATGGTCGGGGATTGCTTCGCTTGCGCCACCGCTATAGCTTTAGCGTACGCGGTCGCTCGCAATGACGGAAACCAAAGTGTTTACAACATGTTTCAAGGTGACCTTCAAGTTGAAGGTGTAAGACTTTCTTACGAACCATAAGATAAGTTCAAATCGTATGAAAGTCCTCGAATTAAAGAAAACTTCGAAACCCGTAAACGTCATTGCGAGCGAAGCGAAGCAATCCCAAGCCACCTGTAAGACAAACCGCCCTGTAGTTCACTGACTTTGAACTTTGAACTTTGAACTTTGAAGTCCTCGAATTAAAGTAAACTTCGAAACCCGTAAGCGTCATTGCGAGCGAAGCGAAGCAATCCCCCGCCAACCTGTAAGACAAACCGCCCTGTGGTTCACTGACTTTGAACTCTGAACTTTGAACTTTGAACTCCCGACTTTGAACTCCGAACTCCGAACTCCCGACTCCCAGCTCCCATCGTACTTCTACGAGCTTCCTCCAAGAACAACTACCCGATTTTTTGAAATTCTTTTCGACTGCTTTGATTCAAAATTTTTTTTTTAAATATTCGTCCTACCGTCCCCCCTGAAAACCGCAGTAATGCTGCGACATGATTCACGCTGCCTAAATCTTTGATCCATGAAAAATCTGAAAGCCATCGTCATGGGCTTCCTCTTTACTTCCCTTTGTGCAAGTGCCGGAGCCCAGGATAAAAAAATTCCACTCAATGAACCCGACCGGAGCAAGCCCAGGCTCTTCTCCGACCTTCCGCAGAAAATGACGCTGGATCTGAAAATCGTGCAGCCGCTACTTGCTTACCAAATGGGCAGTGCGGTGAACCTTCAGCTTACCGATCATTTTCTTTTTCAGGGACAGGTAGTTTCCAGATCTGGATCTTCATCTGATTCTGTCATCAGTGTGGTTGTGAGATCCTCCAACCGGCCCGGTTCCACTTTAACACTGACACGCATCATTGATCCAAAGGGCAACATTCAATTCCATGGTCGCATTATCAGTCCGGCCAATGGTGATGCCTTCGAGATTACCGGAGAAAAAGGTCAGTATATGCTCGAGAAAAAAAACCTCTATGACCTGATGAGCGAATGATTCCTGTCCTTCCAAATTCCGACACATGAAAAACCACCTCAAAATATTTTTACTCCTCTTTCCTTTTTCCTATTCTTTTTGTGAAGCCCAAACACCTGTTCTCAATAGTTATCCATCTGCAACCGCAACACTATTCCTGGATTTTGATGGACAAATGGTGAATGGGACAAGCTGGAATGTGAATGGTCCAATCAGTTGCGGACCTTCCAATCTTAGCGCTGCGCAGATCACTGAAATCTTCAACCGCGTCTCAGAAGACTATCGGCCTTTCAACGTCAACATCACTACGGATTCAACAAAGTATTGGTCTGCACCTTCCAACAAAAGAATGCGTCTGATCCTCACAGTTACATCCGACTGGTATGGAAAAGCTGGAGGCGTGTCCTTCATCGGGTCATTCACCTGGGGCGACAATACTCCTGCATTTGTGTTTACTGCTCTTCTGAATTACAATTCAAAAAATATTGCCGAAGCAGCCGCTCATGAAATAGGACATACACTCGGACTGCGTCACCAGTCTTCTTATGATGCCAACTGTGCTTATGTTTCAGAATACAATTCCGGCGTGGGCAGTGGAGAAATAGGCTGGGCACCAATTATGGGCGTTGGTTATTACCGCAATTTCACTTTATGGAACAATGGAGCCAATCCATATGGATGCACCAATTACCAGGACGATCTTGGAATCATTACCAGTGCCACCAATGGATTTGGATTCCGGGCTGATGATGTGTCCAATGAAACGGATGCGACAGCCACATCACTTGCATTTACGAGCAATCAATTCGCTGCACAAGGTGTAATTGAAAAAATGAGTGATCGTGATGTGTTTCGTTTTACAATTCCGGAGCCCGGAAATTTTCATCTCGATGCCCTTCCCTACAACACCGGCAACGGAGACCTTGGCTCCGATCTTGATATGGAGGTCTCGCTGTTGACCAACTCACAGAATGTATTGGGCAGTTACAACCCCGACCTGATCCTGAGTTCTGCCATTGATACCATTTTGCCTGCAGGAAATTATTATCTCGTTGTTCAGGGAAAGGGAAATATGTTCGCACCCGAATATGCGAGTCTCGGTTCTTATACCCTGAAAGCAACTTACAGTCCTTCTACCGTTTTGGCACTACGGCAATTAAAGCTGCAGGGGTCAGCGCAAAACAATCAGCATCAATTCAGCTGGAACATCGATGCAGATGAACAGGTGGTGAAACAACAATTGGAAACATCAAACAATGGAATCGATTTTCATTTGCTTTCCGATTTCAATAAGGATCAAAGAAATTTTTCCTATACACCGCTTCAGGAAGGCATACTTTATTACCGTGTGCATGTTCTTCTGGACAATGGACAAAGGTTTTATTCCAACATCATCGCCCTTCGAAGCCAGGCTAAAAATATCCGTCCCATTCTTCAGGGCAATTTGATTCAACACGCGTTGCTCGTTAGCAGTCCAGCCTCATTCGACTATGAGATCACAGACTACAGCGGACGTGAAATCAGCAAAGGAAAGCTGGTGCAGGGTGTGAGTCATATTGACACAGAAGAACTGGGAAGAGGCATGTATCTGATACGTTTCAGCAATGGAAAAGAAGTTTATACGGAAAAGTTCCTGAAGCTCTAGCAAATCTACCATGACAAAGCAACTGTTTGCTGGCTCAATGATTTTTTGTAATTTGTAAAAACCTCTATTTTATGCGTTGGAGAAAATTTAATGGTGAACCGCTCGGACTTCCGATTTATCACGCTGTTGAAAACGCGATTAAAAAGGAAACTGAAGCCGGTTACAAATTAAAAGTATGCATCGGCACGGATTCGCAGGTGAAAGGACAGGAAACAGAGTTCGCTACTGTAATTGTCTTTCTTCGCGAAGGCCACGGAGGCTTTATGTTTATCCACAACGAAAGGACCCGCCAGCAGTATTCCATCAAGGAACGAATGCTGGTGGAAGTGGCCAAGAGTATAGAGATTGCATATGAGCTATGCAATCTTTTTACTTTATACAGTGTGGATATGGAAGTCCATGCCGACATCAACACGAATCCGCACTTTAAGAGCAATGACGCGCTCAAGGAAGCCATGGGTTATATCCTGGGAATGGGCTTTGCCTTCAAAGCCAAGCCGGAAGCCTTTGCTAGCAGCAGCTGCGCCAACAAGGTGGTGAACTAACCGCCCTGTTTTTTGCTCTGATCTCGGATCAGTAGAATCAGTACAATAAGAAAAGCAATACCTATTAATAAGCCGGTATAGGGCAGGTCTTTTTCTTTTTTTGCGGCTCTTTCAACTTCTCCCTGTTTTTCTCTCCTGTTCGAATCTGAAAAATTTTGTTGCCGGATATGATGCTGGGCATAGTTCATACTGTCCTGGTATCTCCGAACAGCATGTGCAGATGAATCGATGGACCTGCGAAGGGAATCCAATTTATGTGGATCGATCTGTGATGAACAAATGAGAAAGATGAGGATCAGGGCGCTGGTGAGTCGGAGATATAACAAGCAATTAATTTTCAGCCGTGGCTACAGCAGCCTGACCCCTGGCCAGAACGTTCGTTGATGAAGGTTTCATCACCGTCTGGTCTTTGGAATACTGGCGAATGATCTTTCTGGTATCTCTTTCAGCAAGAGAAAAGACCAGGAGAACCACCAGAAATAATATGAGAACAATACTTTTTTCAGTAACAACTTTTTTCATAGCGATTGGGTTCCTATGACTGTAAAAATAATACCATTCTGTTTAAATCTCGATACTATTATTGAGTTCTGCGATAAAAGCCCGGATTTGTTTTCCGCCTGTTCCCTTTATTGCTGAAGTCACAAAATGTGGTGGAGGCTCTTCCCAACTTTGTGAAAGTTCCTGCAAAAAATCATGGACATGACGCGCGGTTTCGCGCTGCGTGGATTTGTCGGCCTTGGTAAAAACCAGTGCAAAAGGAACCTTCCATTCGCCCAGTTGATTCACAAACTGCAGGTCAAGGGCCTGGGGCTCGTGACGGCTGTCGATGAGTGCAAACAGATTCACCAGATTTTCTCTTTTGCGTATATAATCCTGGATCATTTTTGCCCAACTCTTACGCATGCTCATTGATCTTTTAGCATAACCATACCCGGGCAGATCCACCAGCCACCATTTTTTTTGTCGCTCGACAGAATATCAAAATGGTTGATCAATTGCGTTTTCCCCGGTGAAGCCGATACCTTGGCCAGTTCCTTTTTCTGACAGATCATATTGATCAGAGAAGACTTGCCCACGTTGCTCCTTCCAATGAAAGCATATTCGGGCCGGTCCGCCTTTGGACATTTATCAACCGAAGGACTACTGATTAAATAGCTCGCCTGGATAATCTCCATGCGATAAAGATATTAAGAGAGTTGGCAGAACAGAGAGAAACAGAAATAGAAAGAGAAAGTGAAACAGAAAGTAGAAAGTGAAAGTGAACTTAACGGCGGACTTGCCCGCCGAAACTTAGTGAAGGCGGAGAAAGGAGGACGCAGAGGTTTTCGCAGAGATATTTTGGTTTATTAATCACTCGAACTAAAGTAAACTTCGAAACCCATAAACGTCATTGCGAGCGCAGCGACACTGTACACCGAAGCTTTAGCGAAGGAGTAAGCAATCCCCCACCAACCTGCAGTACTAACCGCTCTGTAGGAAACTGACTCCGAACTCCCGACTGCGGACTTTTGAGCCTCGGATACCTTTTAGTACTAACCGCCTCTTAGTTCACCGACTCCGAACTCCGAACTCTGAACTCCGAACTCTCCCTACCTTCGCCCACCATGACCCAGTACGCCCATGATCCAATCAAGCCTTTTTCGGAAGAAGGATCGAAGAAAGAACAGGTAAGCGAGATGTTTGACCGCATA
>JBJMLU010000120.1:0-9343 GCA_045805145.1 Flavisolibacter sp.
TGAAAATAAAGTAAGTAGTTTGATCAGTCTTAAAGGTATCAGAGTGTTGGTGGCGGAAGACAGTCCGGTGAACATGACCATCACCCGTAAATTCCTGCAACGCTGGGATGTGGTGATTCATGAAGCCATCAACGGACAGGAAGCCGTTCAAATGTTCCAGGATAATGAATATGATGTGGTGCTGATTGACCTCGATATGCCGATCATGGACGGATATGAAGCGCTCACGGAGATCAGGAAGATCAACAAGAATATTGCTGCGATCGCGTTCACTGCAGCGGTGCTTCCGCAAATGAAGGAATACCTGGCCGGCAAAGGTTTTAACGACTTCCTGCAAAAACCATTCAGACCCGAAGACCTTCACCGTAAAATTTCTTTTTACTACCCCAAGATCAATATTTCAGCAGCCTGACAGAAATTACAACAAATGAATGGAATGAATTAAAACTGGTTTAGATGAACTGCAACTAAGGGATGAAGTCAGAGCTGTTGAAAAAATTAAAGGAATTGACCACTCAGAGGATTCTGAGCCTGGTCAATTCTTTTTTTAGTTGCTGGGCATTTTCGAAATGGATCACCTGGATACCGAGTCTTTGTGCGGCTTCCACGTTGCGCAGATTATCGTCAATAAAAAGGGTTTTCTCTGGCTGCAGATGAAACCTTTTTAGAGTAAGTTGATAGAATTCCGGAAAGGGTTTTCTGATTTTTTCTTCGCCGCTCACCACCCTGCCGTCGAACCAGTGGAGAAAATCATAGCGTTCGAGTGCGATGGGGAAAAGTTCTGCGCTCCAGTTGGTGAGCGCGTATAATTTATAGTTTCCTTTTTCCTTGATTTCGCGAAGAACATCTACTGTGTCGTGAATGGGTCCGCCCAACATTTCTTCCCAGCGGCCATAATAAGCTTCTATGTGTTGTTTCCACTGTGGATGTTGGGCCACCAGGGTTTCGGTTGCTTCTTTTAGTGAGCGGCCAGCGTCCTGTTTTTCATTCCAGTCCGAAGTGCAGATATTTTCGAAGAAATGTTTTTTTTGTTTCTCATCGTCAAACATTTTATCGAACACATAAGAAGGATTCCAGTCAATGAGAACACCTCCCAGGTCAAATATGATGGCTTCAATTTTCATGGGTCAAAAATATGCTAGTCGATGGAGAGACCTTATAGGTTTATAAGACCTATAAGGTTACCCCCCGAAAAAATCATTCCAGCCTTAGGGATCTTGGCATCACGGGTTGTTTATGATACTGCATAAAGGTCTTCCTGCTTCCATAGCATTGCCAGATTTCCTGTTTCTGAAGCCAGTCTTCTTTTTCTTCTGCATAAGATTGGAATGAGGACCAGGGCCATTGTGTAAGGGTGGGACAGTAGCCATGATGAACAGGGTTTTTATGGATATAAAATACGGCTTGCCAGAGTTGGGCCATGGATTCAACCTCCACGCGTTTGATATAATCAATGAACAGAGCACCCTTTCGTTTGTACCATTTATTGATGGATTTGCAATAGCTGTTAAGCATATTGGAAAAGCATTGCATGAGAAAGCGGGACTGATGATCTTCGTTCAGAATCTTCCCTGGTTTTAAAAATTGATAATACTCGTCAACTGATTGATGAGGGTGGAAGCGGGCCAGGAGATGGAAATGATTGGGAAGAAGGCAATAGGCATGAATGTCCGCTACGGGCAAGACATATTTTTTGAGTCTTGCCAAAAAGAAACGATAGTTGGCGGGTTCGCGAAAAAGTTTTTCTGCACCAACGGCTCGGGAAAAAATATGATAGGTTTTTTCGCAAAAGAGAGGAGGATGAACTTGCATACCTGAAATTAAAAACCCATGGGAGCGAATCCATGGGATTTTCATCAGACCTTATAGGTTTTTTAAACCTATAAGGTTACCCCCCGAAAAAATCATTCCAGGACCGGCCGAAGCCATCTTTCCGCTTCCTCCAGACTCATTCCCTTGCGCTGCGCATAATCCTCCAGTTGATCCCTTCCAATTTTTCCCAGTCCAAAATAATGGCTCTGCGGATGCGCAATGTACCATCCGCACACTGAGGCCGGAGGATCCATGGCCAAACTCTCTGTTAACTGGATCCCGACATTTTCTGTTGCATTCAACAGAGAAAATAATTTGATCTTTTCTGTGTGATCCGGACAGGCAGGATAACCGGGCGCAGGACGAATACCCTTGTATTCTTCACGGATTAATTGCTCATTGGATAATTTTTCACCCTGCTCATAACCCCAGTATTTTTTACGTACTTCCTGGTGCAGACATTCAGCAAATGCTTCCACAAACCGGTCGGCAAGGATCTGTACCATGATCTTGTTGTATTCGTCGTGCTCGGAAGCAAAACGGTCGATGTGCTGGCGGGCACCCTGAATGGTCACGGCAAAAGCACCCATGTAGTCAGTCAAAGGAAGAGCACCATTATTTTTTGCAGATGCGTTGTCTGCAGGTTTGATGAAATCAGCCAGTGAATAGCTGGGTTGGCCAACCGCTTTTTTCATTTGCTGACGAAGCGATTCCAATTTTACTTCACCGTTTTTGGTTTGCAGGGTTACAGTATCCTTGTTATTGCTTAGTGCCGGCCAAAAACCCACCACTCCATTTGCCTGGAACCATTTTCCCTTCACAATTTTTTCTACCAGCTTCTGCGCATCATCATACAATCTTGTTGCTTCCGTTCCAAATATCCGGTCAGTCAGTACATCCGGGAAACGACCGGGCATTTCCCAACCAATAAAGAAAGGTCCCCAGTCGATATAACGCGCAATTGTAGCGAGGTCGAATTCAAGGAAAACTTTTACATCTTCCACCGAAGGTTTTACCGGCTTGTAATTCTTCCAGTCAAAATATTCTTTGGTCACCAGGGCTTCTTCGTATGGAATGAACACCTTGTGTTTTTGTTTGTTCAGAAACTGGTTGCGCAGGTCATGATACTCGCCTTTCATCTGCTGCAAAAAGCCCGGCTTTTGTTCCTTGTTCAACAAATTGCTGACGACTGTTACACTTCGTGAAGCATCCAGTACATGCACCACACCTTGTTCATATTCGGGAGCAATGCGCACCGCTGTATGTGTTCTTGATGTAGTAGCACCACCAATCAATAGTGGTAGCTGCATGTTGCGCCTTTTCATTTCACGCGCTATGTGCACCATTTCATCCAGTGAGGGAGTGATTAACCCGCTCAATCCAATTACGTCTACGTTTTCTTTGATCGCTGTATCAAGGATCTTGTCGGCAGGCACCATTACGCCCAGGTCAATCACATCATAACCGTTGCAACCAAGAACCACACCCACAATATTTTTTCCGATGTCGTGCACATCACCTTTTACTGTTGCCATCAACACTTTTGCCGCACCAGCGACTTCGTCTGCCTTGGTGCCCGCAGCAAGATGCGCCTTCATCCTTTCTTCTTTTTCCGCTTCGATGTAAGGTGTAAGAATAGCAACGGCTTTTTTCATCACCCTTGCGCTCTTGACCACCTGCGGCAAAAACATTTTTCCACTCCCAAACAAATCGCCCACCACATCCATGCCTGCCATCAGCGGGCCTTCGATGACATCAAGTGGCTTTGGATATTTCACTCTTGCTTCTTCCGTGTCTACATCAATATAATCGGTAATGCCATTGACCAGCGCATGTTTCAATCGTTCTTCCACGGATGCCTGTCTCCAGCTTTCGTCTTTTACTTCTTCCTTTCCTTTTGCTCTTACCGTTTCTGCAAAATTCACCAGGCGTTCTGTGGCATCAGGTCTTTTGTTCATGATCACATCTTCACACAAGTCTCTCAGCCGGGGCTCAATTTCGTCGTACACTACCAGCTGTCCTGCATTCACAATACCCATGTCCATTCCTGCACCAATAGCATGATAGAGAAATACAGAGTGAATGGCCTCTCGCACATGATCATTGCCCCGGAAAGAAAAAGAAACATTGCTCACACCTCCGCTTACTTTCACCAGGGGCATTTTCTGCTTGATGATGCGCGTGGCTTCAATAAAATCCACCGCGTAATTATTGTGTTCCTCGATGCCGGTGGCGATTGCAAAAATGTTGGGATCGAAAATGATATCCTGTGGTTGGAAGCCCACTTCTTCAGTAAGGATCTTATAAGCTTTTTCGCAAATAGTAACTCGACGCTGCAATGTATCTGCCTGACCTTTTTCATCGAATGCCATCACCACTACAGCAGCGCCATAAGCCTGGCAGATAAAAGCCTGCTCTATGAATTTTTTTTCTCCCTCTTTCATCGAGATGGAGTTGACAATACACTTACCCTGCACGCATTTCAGTCCTGCTTCGATGATCTCGAATTTCGAACTGTCGATCATGATGGGGATTTTGGCGATATCGGGTTCGGCTTGCAAGAGGTTGAGAAAAGTAGTCATGGCCTTGACGCCATCGAGCAGGGCATCGTCCATATTCACGTCCAGCACCTGTGCCCCGTTTTCTACCTGCTGACGGGCAACAGAAAGCGCTTCTTCATATTTATTTTCACGAACCAGGCGGGCAAATTTTTTCGAACCCGTCACATTGGTGCGCTCACCTACATTCACAAAATTGGATTCCGGACGAATGGTCAATGGTTCCAGTCCGGCGAGCCGGAGGTACGGTTTAATAATTGTCACTTCACTCATAACCACGATTACCTGGATTTTAGCCAGGATTTATTTAACCAGGATGGCAGAATTACCAGGACTGCCGGGATTATTTTATTGCGGGGGTGTACAAATAAAAAGCAATTAATGGCAATGCCAACCTGCATACATTTCAAAAATTATACAACGGGAATTTCTTCGGACTTGTCTTGCTTCTGTGCATTCGATATCTTTTCAATCACTGGCAAAGGCCTTGGCCTTAAGGAGCGCACATGTTCTGCAATGTGGCGAATGTGATCGGGCGTGGTGCCACAACATCCTCCCACAATATTTACAAACCCTTCACGGGCCCATTCTTCAATAAAATGAGCTGTGTCTTCAGGATGTTCATCATATTCACCCATGGCATTGGGCAGTCCTGCATTGGGATATGCCGACACATAACAATCTGCGATCTGGCTTAATTCTTCAATATGTGGCCGCATTTCCTTTGCACCCAGCGCACAATTCAAACCCACACTCAAGGGTCTTGCATGATGAATGGAAGTATAAAATGCCTCGAGCGTCTGACCACTTAGCGTTCGTCCACTCGCATCTGTGATCGTTCCGCTGATCATGATGGGCAGCTCCGGTTTATTCTGGTCGCGGAAATATTTTTTAATGGCGAAGATGGCTGCCTTTGCATTGAGTGTATCAAAAATGGTTTCTATCAGCAAAAGGTCAACACCTCCATCTACCAATCCTTGTACCTGCTCGTAATAGGCGGCAACGGCTTCATCGAAGCTCAGTGCCCGATAACCAGGATTGTTTACATCCGGAGAAAGCGATAGCGTTTTGTTCAACGGACCGATAGCTCCAGCAACGAATTTGTGTTCACCTGATCCTACTCTTGATGCAGCTTCACGTGCTATTTTTGCTGCAGCGAGGTTGATCTCGTAGGCAAATTCTTCCATGTGATAGTCGGCCAGAGACACGCGTTGTGCGTTGAAAGTATTTGTTTCGATGATGTCGGCGCCGGCTTCAAGATAGTGCCCATGGATTTCGCGAATGATGTGGGGCTGGGTGAGGCAAAGAATATCATTGTTTCCTTTGATATCATAAGGCCAATCCCGGAACCGTTCACCGCGATAGTCTTCCTCATTTAATTTATACCGCTGGATCATCGTACCCATGGCTCCATCAATAATGAGGATCCTGTGTTCCAGTAAATTTTTAATCTCGCTCATAATAATTTTGTTTGACCAGAAAGTCAGGCAGAAATTGTTCAGCAGGCTAATAAACGAGGAAAACCGGTGAGAGCGTTTCAACGTTTATTAGTTCTGTTTGCCGCAATGCAATGGGTGCATGGGACAGGCCGAACAATAAACAAATCCGCCTGATGAAGGCAAAGGTACTATTATTGGGTATTAAAAACAATGGATTCATGCGCCTGTCTCCGGCACTGTCTTCGATCCGGTTCATCATTCACATTTTTTTAATAGGAATCTTCCATTCCGCCATTGCCCAACAGAGCATACCAATTGTCATTCAGTACGATGCCGGCCTGCCCCTGAACGTCGTTTCCCCCAAATCCACGCTGGGCGCGGCTTTCGACGGGCACGGTCAGGGCGAAAATGATCTCATTCTTCAACCCCAAAACCTGCAGGCCATGATATCTACAGGCCTGCATCCTCTTACCTACAGGCTGCGCACGGAATTGGGCAATGAAATCTGGCATTGGAATCCTAAGGGAAGCTGGAGTGAGCCAGAAAAGCAACAGGGATACTGGACTTCTTCATCAGATACAAGCCAGCTGATTTCTCTTTCCTATGGCTACCGGCTTCCAAGACGCGGCAATACTTCAGACCAGGCGAACAATGATGGCTATTCGCGCATAAGCGATGGCGATAGATCGAGCTTTTGGAAAAGCAACCCTTACCTGGATGAACAAACGACCGCAGAAAAGAGTCATGCGCAGTGGATGGTGGTTGATCTTGGAAAAGAAGAATGGATCAATGCCGTTGAGGTAGAGTGGGGCGCACCTTATGCAAAAGAATTTACTGTTGATTATGCTTCAACCGATCTCTATGGTTATTTTGTGCACTTCGGATATTTTGAAATCGACTCGCCTGTTTTGTGGAAGCCCTTTCCGGTGGGCACATTTGAGTATGATGGGAAAGATCAACCCGTTCTTCGTCTTTCCGATCGCCTGGTGCGCGTCCGTTTTTTGCGCATACACATGGCTGTGAGTTCACATACTGCCCTTCCGGGTTCTCATGATCTTCGCGATAGCCTGGGCTTTTCAATCAGGGAAATACAGGTTGGGAAAATAGATAAGCAGGGACGGTTTACAGATCTCATTCATCATTCTACCAATGCGGCTAAGCAAAGCAAGGTCTATGTTTCTTCCACTGACTCCTGGCACAGGGCAAAGGACATCGATTCACTTACCGAACAAGTGGGCATCGACCGGCTCTATCGTTCTGGATTGACTGCAAGTCAGCCCATGCTGGTTCCCGGCGGACTGTTGTATGATACGCCGGAAAATGTGGTGGCGCTGCTCGATTATCTTCATAAAAGAAATTATCCGGTGCTCGGAATGGAACTGGGAGAAGAACCGGATGGTCAGATGATCAGTCCTGAAGATTTTGGCTGGCTGTATCATTATTGGTCTGGAAGAATTTCTTCGCGTTATCCGAAAATTGCATTGGGTGGCCCCAGTCTGCAGGCCATCATACTGGATCAGAATGAAGAACGTTTCTCTACCCGCTTGTGGATGCAAAGACTAATGCACTATTTGAAGCAGCATGATGAACAAAATTTCCGGTTTTTCAGTTTCGAATGGTATCCTTATGATGATATCTGCGCTCCTTCTGCGCCACAACTGGCGGCCCATCCGCAGATGATTGAAAAAGCGATGAAGGACCTGCGCTCCATAGAAGGCATTAAAGATCTTCCTTTTTATATTTCAGAATATGGCTACTCGGCTTTTGGTGGACTGGCAGAAGTGAGCATCCAGGGAGCCCTGATGAATGCGGACATCGTAGGACAATTCCTGAATCTTGGTGGCGACAAGGCCTTTCTGTATGGATTGGAGCCCAACCAGGTGCAGACCGATTTCGGATGTGCTGCAGGAAACAATATGTTGTTTGGAATGGATGACGATGGAAAGATTAAATTCAAAACCGCTACTTATTATGGAGCACTGCTCATGAAACAATGGATGGATGCAAATACTTCTGTGGAAATTTATCCGGTGACAACAAGCCTGTACAACAAAAATGGTGAAGCATTGATTTCTGCCTATGCACTTCATTGGAAAAATAACTGGTCGCTGATGTTGATCAACAAGGATCCTGCAAAATCATATACGGTACGCGTGCAATTGAATGATATTGCCAACAAAAATATTAAAGACCTGGGTGAGCCTCTAAGTTGCTACCAGTATTCTGGCAAACAATACCAATGGCATTCCAATGGACTGAAGGGCCACCCTACGCGAGAGCTTCCGCCGGAAAAACTTGTTCTGCATTCCGGTACGCTGCGTCTGCCGCCTTATTCGCTGACACTATTGAAGTGGTGAAAAGAAATGTTTTGAAAAAACGCGGGTTTTTGGTAAGTCCCTTCTCAAAAGTGGAAGAGTTTCATTAGAACGTACCAATCAATCGATCTGTCATTCATTTTAAATTGTTTTAAAACGCAATGAACGTAAAGGTGACGCAAAATAACGCAAGCGCTGTTCCTGACACTTATTGCGGCGCTCCGCGTATCCTCTGCGTTCTTTGCGTTGATACTATGCTTGAACCCTTCCTGCTGATCATCTCGACACGTAGCTATCAATGGGAAGGCGGTTCTGGAGGCTTCGGGCGAGGGTCATTTCGTCGGCATATTCCAGTTCGCCGCCAAAAGCAATACCGCGGGCGATGGTGGTGACGCGTGTGGTTGCGGGAAGTTTTTTCTGGATATAATAAATGGTTGTATCTCCCTGAATAGTGGGACTCAAAGCAAAAATCAGTTCTGAAGTTTCTTCCTTGTGTACCCGGTGAATGAGGGTGTCGATATTGAGCTGGTTGGGACCAACACCATCAAGCGGAGAGATCACACCTCCAAGTACATGATAGGTTCCATTGAATTGCTGTGTACTTTCAAGGGCAATCACATCGCGGATATTCTCTACCACGCAAACAATATCCTGCTTGCGCATGGAATTGGAACAGATGGAACAGATGTCGGCATCAGCCACGTTATGACAACGCTGGCAGAACTTGATTTCACTGCGCATGCGGCTCACCACCTCACTAAAATGCTGTACATCGCCAGCGTCTTCCTTGAGCAGGTGGAGCACAAGACGCAGGGCTGTTTTCTTACCAATCCCGGGTAATTTCGCAAACTCGTTGACCGCATTTTCCAGCAGGGAAGAAGAGAATTGCATAGTCAGCAAATGTACAAAAATCAGCCCGCAAAGAGGGTAAAACAAGGCTGGTTTGGAGAGAGAAAAGCCAGGCTTTTGGGACTATTAACATTTCTTATCGCAGGCAATAGGATGGTGGGATTTGGCAGATTCGAGATGGGATGTTGATTGCCGGGAAGTGGGATTTTATTTAGTATTTTTTTCTCCTAAAAAAGTTTTAAGGGGATTTATCTTGAAGAGTTTTCTTTGCCGACAGTTTTTCCTTTTGGATTAAGTTTTTTGGAGAGTTTTCCTTAACGGCAGATAGTCTTTAACGGTTAAGTTTTTTGGAGAGAGTGTTTTATTGGCA
>JBJMLU010000121.1:0-10151 GCA_045805145.1 Flavisolibacter sp.
CTTATGCAATAACTTAAAAGGTATTACTTACGCAATAGCTCAAAAGGTGTTACTTACGCAATAACTTAAGAAGTATAATCGAAACAGTAATGCATTTTTGATTTGCCGTCATTCCAAGCGCAGCGAGCATCAGGTCTTAGACAGTGCTTGCATTAAAGGCAGCAATAAAAACCTGTAGTGAGCATTGTAGTTTAGGCGTCACTGCGAGCGCAGGGAGCATCAGGTCTTTGACAATCCCGTCTTAAAGGCAGCAATAAAACCGGTAATGAGCACCGTAGTTTAGGCGTCATTGCGAGCGCAGCGCGGCAATCTCCTTGCAAGCGAAGCGAGCACCAGTCCTAAGACCGCCTCGTAGTACACACTCACGAACAGTAAGGCGCTCCAAAACAACGAAACCAGGATCATTCATTAGCATCATCGCAAGACTCACAAGACAGGTCCAGCCCCACTGAACGTCCCGCCATAGGCGGGGCTCTAGTTTTTCTTTCCAGGAGAAAAAGTAGAAAGAAAAAAAACCAACCAGTAAAAACTGACCGCCAACAAAAAAATTCTCCAAATAAACTATCCGCAAGGAACGATAACCTTCAAAAAAACATTTCCTCGCGCCCCTTGCGCCTTAGGTTAATCTCACATCTCTCTCCTCACATCTCACATCTCTCATCCCACATCTTTCTCTACTATCAACTACCAACTATTTCTTATCATACACAAACCTCACCATGGCGCTTTTACTTTCGGTGGAGGACAAAAAGAGCTGGTATTTTTTACTGCCTGCAGTGATGATGAGCATAGCCGTGTTGGGTGGAATGCTTCCGAGATTTTCCGCCACCATTTCAATTTCCTGGAATGTGTTATTGAGATCGATGGTCAGGAAAATGGTAATGGGCTTTGTAGTAAGCCGTTGATGGGTAACGACTATTTTTTTGTTTACCAATACTGTAATGGAGTCGCCATCGACTTCGGCATTGTCATAAAAATCGAGTCGCAGTGTGCCTGTATCTACCAGCACTTCGGGGACTTCCTTAAAAGCAGACTCCTTGATCCGCGATAAAGTAATGGGACCCGTGCTGCAGTCCGCATTTGTTCCAAGAATCTTTCCATCCCATTCGCCACTGAGCGTTTCTACATTCCCAGTTTTGCTGTAATACAGGTTGAAATTTTTGACACAGATCTTACAGGTCTGCGGAATATGAAAAGTAGTGACTTCACCTTCATGAAGGATCAATTTTTTATTCGGTGCATCGTAATGACCACTCAGTCGTTTTTTTACATAATAATTGATGTTCTCGTAATGGTAAGAATCTCCGTATACACTATCGCCGCTGAAGTGCAGTTGCAATTCAATATTGTTCACGGCAAAACATCCGCCTCCCATCAGCAAGGTGCCTTTCCAGAATCCTGTGAGATTTTGGGCCTGGATCATTCCGCAGATACAAATGGAAATAAGGACGAGTAGCGTCTTCACAAAAAAGAAGGTAGTTAGAATTTGAATGAAAAAAGAGAATTTTATGTGAAAGACAGGTTAACGATGTTTAGAAGGATAAAACGTCTAACGGTCTTCAGTGGCCAGTCTTCTGCACCCCGGAGATGAACGGCAACCGCCATTCTTCATCAAACAGGAGTGGTCTTCGAACAGGAGACTTCAGTTCAATCAATTGTCAACTACCAACTTTTTCCAGTTTCCCTCAATATTTTTCCAAATCCCAAATAAACTTGTTTAGCTTAGCAATTCTTCTTCTGAAAGCCACCTCTTACAATTTTCCTGAAAAACATTTGTCGAAAGCCTTCTTCTGAAAAGCCAGAATTCCTTTCTGCCTGATTTTTTTTAACCACCAATTGTAATGTATGCGACAAGTATCTACCATTTTACTTTTTGCCCTTTGCATTCCTTTATGGAGTGCGGCCCAGTTTTCGGTGAACAGCGCTGCTGTTCCCATTTCACCCGATCAGCAGGGTGCAACCTGCTTTCAGCTTACCCCACCCATTTTTTATCAGAAAGGATCTGTGTTCAATAACACACAAATCAACCTGAGTCAGAATTTCGAGACCACGGCGCGATTATATTTCGGAACCACTGATGCAGGAGGCGACGGTATTGCATTTGTATTTCAAAACGAGGGAACCGGTTATATTGGAAATTACGGAGCCGGAATTGGTTACCACCGCTTTAATGGCGAAACGCCTTTGATGCCCGTGGATGTTCCAGGCCCTGTACCTTCATTTATTATCGAGTTCGACACCTATCAGAACGGCGGCATCGATGGTCAGGACGTTGCTGATCCGGCAGGAGACCATATTGGATTTATGTCGATGAGCAATGCCTACCACTCCAGTTCCACGCAGCTCCAGGCACCGCAGGAGTTTTCTGGAAATATTGAAGATGGCCAATGGCATGATGTAAAATTCTCCTGGAATGTACTAACCAAAACCATGACGGTTCAATTTACCGTCAGCTCTTCGCCTCTGGTGGTGCAAACCTTTAGCTATACGGGCGATATTGTGAATACGATCTTCAAAGGAAATCCTTTGGTCTATTGGGGATTTACAGCCAGCAACGGATCCTTCAGTCCCAATGAACACAAGATTTGCATCAACCCGCCTCCTCCCGGCGATTGCGGGCAACTGAGGACCCAAACACCTGGAGGCTGGGGCGCTCCGCCCCGAGGCAACAACCCTGCAAGTTATATGTATAGCCATTTTGCCGCGGCCTTCCCTTCGGGGCTGACTGTTGGACTGGTTCCCAGCTTTAATATCAAGCTAACTTCTCCACTCTCAGTTACAAACTTCCTTCCTTGCGCAGGTCCCGCCAAAAAACTGACGGCCAACTATGTAAATCCCCTGGGAAGCGATCTTAAAAATGTCCTGGCAGGTCATTTGGCAGCCCTGACTTTGGCTGTACGCTTCGATCAGACCGATCCTTCTTTTGGCCCGGCAGGTATTCAACTGGGACAAATGCTCATTGGCTCCGGAGCTTTTAGTGGTTGGACAGTTGGTAATTTTCTCGTTGAAGGCAATAAAGTATTGGGCGGTGGCGCATCCTCTTATACAGTGCAGCAGGCGCTTGAAACTGCTTCCGCTATCAATGAGAATTATGTCGATGGAACTACCGACAAAGGCTATTTGAAATGCCCCAATCCCTCTCCCAGAAGGCTTACTACACGTTCGGTTGGTGAGGACATGACAGAATCTGTTGTGTTTGGAGACACGCAAATACAGCCGAATCCATCCAATGGACAATTTGTGTTGAGAGTAAAGAAACAACAGGGCACAGCGCAAATTCTTATTGTAGATATGAATGGCGGCATCATTGAAAAAAGAACCGTGGTGCTGAATGGAAAGGAGCAAAACCTGCCATTCAATCTGGGTACGAAACCTTCCGGATTGTATCTGATCAAATTGGTTACAAGCAAGGGGGAACAAGTGCAGAAGCTGATTATTCAGAGATAAATGTTTATTGATGATAAGAAGGCACGCAGTAATGTGTGCCTTTTTTATTTATCTCCATGATGTAATAGTAAACCAGCAAATTAAAAGTTTTCCAAAACAAAGCATATCAGATTTAAAGGTGAAGTCGAAGGAATTTGCTCAGGCAGGCATCGAAGGAATGATTGAGGACAGGTGAGAGAGGACAGGACGTGACGAAGAGTAAATAAGGAAGTCAAAGGAAGGGGCTGTTCCGCTATTTGGTGGAACAAGTGAGAAAGACTTTTCCGTAAAAAAAATGATCCGCTGCCTGACCCTCCGCTTTCTTTTTTTAGTACGGTTAAAACTATTCTTTCACCCGCACGCATTGCATGATAACTCCTGGAACAAAAAAAGGCACACGATCGTGTGCCTTTTTAAATTTCAAAAGAAATTTTATTTCTGTACAATCACCTTTTGCACCTGGGCGCCTTCCCTGGTCAGGATCTGAACGAAATAAATACCTGCTGACTGTCTGCTAAGATCGAAATGCAAAGACTGTGCTTTTGCGTTGACAAGAACAGTTCTTCTTTCTACAACCGTTCCACTGGCGTTGGTGATGATCACCTGCGCTGATCCAACCTGGTTGTTGTTCAAACGAAGATCAAATTGTCCTCTGGTAGGATTGGGCTGAAGTGTGATCGCCGAAGATTGATTTGAACTTTCGGTAACACCAGTTCCCGGAATTACGCGCTCGCGTGGACCTCCATCGTTGCCATCCTCGCAGGCACCGAGATGATCGCCGTGTGCAAGGTGAGCTGGTACTGCGTGTTCATCGATACAGATCTCGTGTCCATTGTGGCAAACCATCACTTTATGATCTTTGTTTTGGTTTCCATTCAGTCCACCGCAAATGCAATCTTTCACTTTTACTTTCACGGTCTTTGTGCCCTCGCAACCTTTGGCATCTGTAACAGTAACGGTGTAATAGTAAACTCCAGGTTTTGAAGGACTAACGGTGATGGATGGAGTATTTGCACCGGTTGACCATTTGAAACTGTAGGGTGCTGTTCCTCCACTTGCGCTGGCAGTAAGTGTGAGCGAACCAGGTCCGCATCCAAGATAAATCGTGTTGGGTTCGCAGCCCTGACTCATTACATAGACGTTGTCAACATTCACGTTGATCTTTCCTACAACTACCTGGGTAGTACAGGTAGCGACATTCCCGGCCTTATCTCTAACAGTCCACGTGATGATGCTGGTTCCCGGATTGAAATATCCACTTGCATTGGTACCAATACCAAAGCGGCAGGTAGCACCAGTAATGGTGTACGTGATCAAACCAAGACAGCAATTGTCGGTAGCCGTAATGCAAGGCACTGTATAAAAACAACCATTGTTCTGACAAAGAGTAACCGGAGAAGGTGGACAAACGATCTGTGGTGGTGTTTTATCGGGATTGCATTGCGGTGGACAAGTAAGGAATTTGCATTTATGGACATTACCAGGAATACTTCCTGTTGATGCAGTACATCCCCAATACACAACAGAATTGCCTTTGAAAATGGTATTGACAATATCTCCAGTGTACGTATAGGTATTTCCAAACACCTGCACCGTGAAAACTTTGCTCGTCGCATTCCAGGTAAATTTTACATCATGATACAAACCATCCTCGATGTTGGAACCAAATGGTACAGGAGGAGCCAGGGCTGTTGAATTCCTGTGATAGGCATTGCTCATGGACATGAAGCCCAAATGATCTTCGGCAGGATCTGCAATGTCCTGTCCACTGATCACAGCATTTTGGTAAGTATCAAATTCAACAATGAAAGAGGGTACCGGTCCGGGATTATCGTAACTGAATCGGTGGTATCCAAGTCCGGCTCCCCAGTTTCCGATATAGGACGTTCCTTCCGATTGAAACATGAACGCCATTCCGTCGGCGCCCGCATCGCTGGCTCCGAAATAAAGTTGTGTGCACAATTCAAAATCTCGTCGGAGGTCAATGGGAGTGTTGTTCCATACAGAACCCTTGTTGTAAAAATCTGCGTTGGTGAGTTGAAATTCGGTAGGGCCAAGGGAGGTTGTGTTTCCATTCATGGTGAACTGTGAGATAGCCTTGCTAAAGGGCAGGCATACGCATAGCAATGCAAGCACGTAGAGTTTTCGCATACTGATGATGTTTAGATTGTTAGAAAAAAATTTGTTGTCTCAAAGGAATGGGCCGAAGAAATTTTTCTCTGAGGATGATGGGAAAGCAGATTTGTTGGAACGTCTTTTCTAGGAAGGAGATACGAAAATATATAAGTGCATTTACCTGAAAAAAAATAAATGACACTACTCGTAGATTTACGAATCGCCTGGTGTTGAACTCGTAGATTTACGAATGATTTTTTTCCGGGATGATTATTTCTCACAAATAGATTCCATTGCTGCGCTTCATCGAATAAAGAAGCATTCTTCACGAGAATCGACTTCGAAAATTTTCATTCCTGCGCTCTTTTTTGTATTATTCGGAAAAATCCTAAGACCTTGAAAAAACTAATCTGCTTATTTTTTGTGGCCGGATGCATTCTGCACGCATCTGCCCAACCTTCCACCGATACGAGTGGAGAGCTGAAACCCCAAAAAGAAAACGTCATCAAGGCAACTACTATTCTCAAAGTCGAGAACCTGGGAACAAAGATCAATTCAGATCTGTCGGAACTCAGGCCCACGATTTCTGCGGATGGCAACCTTCTTTTTTTTATCGTTGAAAACAATCCGCAGAATACCAAATACGCTTCAGTGCGCAACTCGCAGGACATCTGGTATTCTGAAAAAGACAGTTCGGGTAAATGGGGTGAAGCAGTTCACCTCGAGTATCCTTTGAACACATATTATTACAATGCCGTGTATTGGATCTCTCCCGATAATAACCGCATCCTCATTCGCAATGCATTTATCGATGGACAATATGCAGGCAATGGTGTGAGTATGAGTTACTGGACAAGGAGGGGATGGAGCCCGCCTCAGGCATTGCGTATCAAGAACTATGAAAAATACGACCGTGGTCGCCAGAATGGAGCCAGCATGGGTAACGATGGTCAAACCCTGCTTCTGTACATGTCGGAAGACCCGGGCAGCACCAGTAACGATATCTATGTTTGTTTTCTGCAACCTGATGGGACCTGGTCTGAACCAAAGAGCCTTGGAAAAAAGATCAACCTTCCCAAATACAATGAAATGACTCCCTACCTGGCTGCAGATGGAGAAACACTCTACTTCAGCTCCGATAGACCCGGCGGAATAGGGGACAACGATATCTGGATGGCCAAGCGCCTGGACAAGACCTGGCAGAAATGGAGCGATCCGGTGAATCTGGGTAGCCCTATCAATACGCCCGACTGGGACGCATTTTTTACCATGGACGCGGGTGGAGAATATGCTTACATGGTATCGAGCCAGAATTCTTTTGGACTCAGTGATATTGTTCGTATCAAATTGCTGGAAAAAGAAAAGCCCAATCCGGTAGTGCTCGTGAGTGGAAATGTATATAATAAAAAAACCAACAGGCCTTTGAGCGCTTCACTGATTTACGAGACACTACCCGATGGAGTTTCCATGGGAAATGGTGTATCCAGTCCGGATGATGGTTCTTTTAAAATTGTTTTGCCCTATGACAAGAACTACAGCATCAGGGCTTCGGCTGATAAATTCTTTGCCATTTCTGAAAACCTGAACCTGGATTCACTGGTGAAGGCAGGTTATAAAGAGATCCATAAGGACCTCTATCTGGTGCCCATTGAAATTGGCTCGGTGGTTCGTTTGAACAATGTATTCTTTGATTTTGACAAATGGGATCTTCGTCCGGAATCCTTTGTGGAACTGGATCGCGTAGTGAAGCTGCTGCAGGAAAACCCGACCATTGAAATTGAGATGAGTGCCCATACGGACAACAGGGGTTCGGATGAATACAACTTCAAACTTTCCGACAACCGCGCCCGTTCGGTGATGGAATATATTCTGTCCAAGGGTATTGATCCAAAACGGATCACTTCGCATGGCTATGGAGAATCCAAGCCTGTGGTGCCCAATGACACAGACGAAAACAGGCAGTTGAACCGAAGGGTGGAATTCAAAATTCTTAAAGACTAATAAAAGATCCCGGCCTCTGCGCCGGGATTTTATTTTTCCTTATTGATCATGATGCCTGTCCATTAAAAGCATACCGTTGATGGTAGCTTGTAGCATTTGCTTCATCACCAAACAACATTCAAATCGCTTCATCAAACAGTTTTTTGTAGTAAAAAAATGAACCTTCAAAAGGCATCTTCTGACCTCTGTCATCTCACCTTCCAGATCCGTTTCTGCCCTCTGTCATCCGTCCTCTCACATATAGTACTGCTTTCTGTTGGTAAGTCAATTAGGATAATTTTATCGACACCCGTATTTTAGTAGTTGATTATTCCGTAGTTTTCACTTATTAACTCCATTAAATTCAAAGATTATGGCAAAAGCAGCAAAGAAAGCCGCTAAAAAATCAGCTCCGAAGACAGCGAAAAAAGCGGCAAAAAAAGCATCTAAAAGTGCACCAAAAAAGGCCGCGAAAAAAGCAACAAAAAAAGCAGCCGCAAAAAAATCAGCAAGAAAACCTAATCCTGCTTTCATGATTCCTCTTACTCCGAGTCCTGCACTCGCAGAAGTAATTGGAAGCAAAGCAATACCCAGGACAGAGATCGTCAAAAGAATCTGGGAGTATATCAAGAAGAACAATCTTCAGGACAAAAAGAACAGAAGGATGATCAATGCTGATGCAAAATTGAAACCTGTTTTCGGAAAAGATCAGGTGTCCATGTTTGAACTGGCCAAGATTGTAAACAAACAGGTGAAATAAGCTCGTGATTCGAAAGATCAGTTGATCTGTACGAATCATTCGGCTGTAAAAATTAAACAAAAGGCTTTACGATTTGTTAAAGCCTTTTAGTTTTTTATGATCCTATTCATTATCATCCTGATCATAGTTGTTGTTGCAGTTTATGTTTTCCTGCAGCAACCCATATTCGGACGAAAGCCAGCAGGGGCGCGACTTCAGCGGGTTTTAAACTCTCCCAATTTCAGAGAAGGACAGTTTCAGAATGAGCACCATACGCCCTCTCTTACAGGTGACGCAAGCTATTTGCGTGTGATGAAGGAATTTTTTTTCAGTCCGAAAATAAGAAGAACGCCTTCAAAAATTTTTCCTACCAAAAAAACAAATCTTCTTCAACTTTCTCCTGAACAAAACGTTCTGGTTTGGTTTGGACACTCTTCTTATTTTCTCCAAGTTGAAAGAAAAAAAATTTTAGTTGATCCTGTTTTCAGCGGACATGCTTCACCTGTAAGTTTCACAACAAGAAGTTTTCCGGGCACCGATATTTATTCAACAGATGATCTTCCCGAAATAGATCTTCTCATTCTCACGCACGATCATTACGATCATCTCGATTACAAAACCATCGTTCAATTAAAACCGAAAGTCAGAAAGATCATTACTTCACTTGGAGTCGCTGCGCATCTGGAAAGATGGGGATATGATCACAACACAATTATAGAAACAGACTGGAATGAAACCCTGGAATTAAAGAATGGATTTCGGATAATCAGTACTCCGGCCCGTCATTTTTCAGGAAGGATTTTTAAAAGAAATGGAAGCCTCTGGTCCTCTTTTGTGCTGCAGACGCCGGCAAGAAAAATTTTTATCGGGGGCGATTCGGGGTACGACGATCATTTTGCACGCATTGGCCAGCAGCACGGTCCTTTTGAGCTGGCCATTTTGGAGAACGGTCAGTACAACCAGTACTGGAAGTTCATTCACATGATGCCCGAGGAAACCGTTCAGGCGGCCTTCGACCTCCGGGCCAGGAAACTTCTTCCGGTTCATTGGGGTAAGTTTTCGCTCTCGCTCCACCCGTGGGATGAACCCATTATCCGCATTGTACTGGAAGCAGAGAAAAGAAACCTTCCTCTTCTTCATCCCATGATTGGGGAAGCTGTTTTTTTGGATCAGCCGGGTGTTTCAGTGAAGTGGTGGGAGGGGATTGAGTGACGACAACCGTTGACCATCAACCGCAGTTGAAAACTCGTTGACCCTCTGACGACGGGAGTTTTAGGCTGTTTTATTTTATCATCTCTTAGTTTTTATCTTTTCCTCTCTTGCAGGCGGTCCTTTCTTAGTAACTAGTTTTTTGAAGAAGTTTTTAGAGGTAGTCATTACTTGCTCATTAGATTTTTTGAAGAGAGTGTTTTTAGAGGCGGTCTTTTCTTAGAGGTTGGTTTTTTTCTTTTTCCACTTTTGGCATTGCCCCAAAAGTGGAGCAAAAACTCTAGGCAATCCGAATGGCTCCGCCCGGATTGCCGGCCGCGGCACAACAGTCACTCAAAGCTTGTCTCGTAGATGCGTTAAACTAAGCGGTCATTCTCCTTAGATCGAAGCTCACTACAGGTTATTAGTTTTCCTAAGTTCTTAATGCTTTTAATCGAAGAAGCTAAAGGCGCTGTGTTCCGCTAGGACAAGGTCATGGAGTTCTTAAGTTACAGTCCTGCGGAACAAGGCGCTGGAACGGTCCTATTATTCGAAGAGGGGCAGTAAGCCGAAGCTAGGTTGTAAAATAGCAGAGAAGTCATAACCGAGTTTTGTTTACATCTGAAAAAAGTTGTGAGAACCAGGACTAAGGAATATTGTAGGTATTAATATTGACATTAATCGTTTACCAAAATCCATTTTA
>JBJMLU010000122.1:0-28695 GCA_045805145.1 Flavisolibacter sp.
GGTTTTATATTCCCTTGGATTCACCTCATAGAGCCGATTTTAGTAAACACGAAATAATTAGCACTAAACTCCCAGTTGCTTCTGGAATGCAAATTGAGATAGAAATTGACAGGCAATTTATTAGATTACCATATTCTTACAATCGAGCTTACATTATTTGAAATATCCACTCTTTGTACCCTATTTGTACCCTTTAGTTGTAAACTATTGAATTTCAGTATAGGTTAAGTTTTGTATTGGAAAGTAACTGCATGTTCTCTTTGTGTTATCAGAAACCGCATCTCTTAAAAATAATTTGACTTTTTGTTTGAGACAATTTACAATTCCAAACAATTTTGGTTGAAACTTCAAGATTTAATAAATTCAACTAATCATTCTCTCCGTTCTTTTGCAAACTTTCTTCGTTGCGTCTAGCCGTGAAAAATGTGTTTCATTGAAATGAACAGGCTTTGGTCACCCCAAATGTTTCCTCGATCCATGAGGTGACCAGTATTTCTCAAACCCTGAACAAACGCTCCTTTAATAATCTCTGTACCGATAACTATTGGGGTCGACACCAGCTTAGATCAACCAGGTTAGATCAATCATGATATCCCTCCCGGTGCTATCGGGATTAATTATAGTGGTTTGAAAAAATTCTGCATCGATAAGAAATACTGCTTGAGGATTTCAAAAGCTATCGGCATTGGTTTTTTATTCCTTTTTGGATTGATACATGCTAACGCCCAGGACAAGCCAGATAGTAGCAAAGGAGGTTTTTCTTCCAAGCTGCGTTTCCAGCTAAGTCCCGCAATTAGCTATAACCTCTATCATTTTCACAATACCAGCGGCAGCACTCTAAACCTTGGCGGGCCGGGAGGTCAATTAGGTTTTGGTGCACTTTACCATTTCAATCCTGTGTGGGATGTAGGCGCAAGACTCAGGCTGGATTTTCTTCAGGTGGGCAAAACCTCCACTACAAATACCAGCGGTGCAGGTTTTACCAGCAGCATAACCAGCCACGAGGCTTACCAGTTTTTCTTTCTTGGAATTGACCCCACTGCACTATGGAGCGTAAATAAAAACTGGGTAATCAACTTCGGGCCTTACCTGGGCGTAAACCTGTTAACCCATTACAGGAATTATGGGACTAATACAGAAACCACCGGAGGAAACACCACCACCGAGGATTATGGCAACAAGTCTTTCGACAACATTGATGGAGTAAAGAAGAACCTTCAGTTTGGAATCAATCTGGGATTGGCTTATAATCTTCATACTCGCAGCCGACCGGTTCAACCATTTTTTAATGCAAGCTATGGACTGAATAATGTCCTGGATCTTAGTGAAGATAATCACATGACAGGCCTTGCCCTAGGGACCAATATTGATATCGGCAAATCTCCAACCGGTTATGGCATGACGCAGGAGAAGGAAGAGTGCAAGGCATCAAAGAGTACCAGGGATTTAAAGATTCAGTTTACAATACTGAAAGAGAAGGCAGAATCTATTGAGCAAATTGCTAACAAAATACCGCGGGTAGAAGCCAAAATAACTTTGAATCCGCAGCTCTCGGTGAAGCAGGGAGAAGAATGCTGCTCAAAAACCTCGTCTCCTGTTTCTTATACAGAGTTAAAAGCAGGTGTGGAGGCTGGACTTGATGTAAGAATTAACCTGTGGGGAATTCCGGATCTGGATTATTCGGTGGACCTCTGGGCTACCAAGGTGAGTGCTGACTTTAAGCTGAAGATATTTTTTGGACCTAATCTCAAAATAAATTTTGACGTCATTGGCAAAGCTTACGGAGAATTGTTTAATCCCACTTCTGTCGGAGAATGTAAGTCATGTGTGTATGTCAATTATAAGGAAGAAGGATTTCTTACTCTGGGGATAACGGCGGGGGGAAAAGTAAGTATTACTTTCTGGCCTTATTACGAAACAAAAAGTGGATTTAAGGTAAAGAAAGAACCAGATGAAAGTATAGAAGCTTCTGCTGAAGCTTCCGTTTCCCTGGGCTGCACATTGAACGGAACCTGGGCAGGATTAGGCGAATGTTCCAGTCCGCCACCCGGCCTTCATGGCGCACTTACACTCGGAAAGGCAAAGGCTAATTTAAAATTCAAATTAGAACTTGGTCCCATATCCTTTAGCCCCAATTTTGAAGTGAACCTTTTTGACGGATGGAAAGTTGGATTTTAAATCATGCGATAATATGTCAAGACCAAACCAAGCTGTCAACTTATCAATTTATCAACCGGCCTTTCTAACCGTTATGCTCATTCTGAGTATGAACGGATTTTCACAGGACAACAGCCCATATTTTTATAAGCCATATCCTATCTATAAGGCTCACGGGCAGCTGGTGCTTGCAGGCAGTGTGAACACTTATGTCTATAATAAGTATTATGGAAAAGATATTCAGAAAGAAAACTACAACGACGCCCATGCTAAACCCGAGTACCTTGTCTATGAGCTTTTCAAAAGCATGAAGAACAAAGACGTAACTGCCGTAGGAAAACTTTACGACAAAACTTTTAATCAAGATGATTTTAGTGGTAGCAGGATGGGGGATCAGCTTAAGGGTTATACCGACATACGATTCAGAAGTAAATTCAGGTCGGGCGACCTGACTATTGTGCGGTATGACTTTGTATCTGCTGATGGCAGGAAAGTATTTCCTTTTTTTGCTTCGGTAAAAAAAATAGAAGGTGGTTATTTTTTAACTACAGAAATAAATGTTTCAGATCCCTTTAACATGATTGGATCCTTTTCACCCGACAATCTTTTTAATAAAGCATCAGAGTCTGTAAGCACTAAGGGAATGGCCAGTTTGTATTTTGTCAGAAAGGAAGGGAAAATATTATTAGCTGGTGGAGTGCCCGGTGAGGATTATGCAGCGCTATATCTTAGATTCGAGGTTTATGACAAAGGAGTTCCCGCTGCAGAATCTTCATTGCTAAAACAGTTACAGAAGGCTGCTGAATCAGGGGACACCGTAAAAATGCACAGCCTGACCGTGGCTGCCGACCTTCCGCTTTTGAGCCAATCATATTTTAGCAACTACTATTATGCTGAAATCATGAAAATCTTCAGGGGTTATTCCGTTACTCCCCTGGCAGCATTGCAAACCAGTGAAGAGAGGGTCCTTTATTTCAGATACCAGGATACGCTCAATACCGCATTTGCTTCTATTATACTCAAAAAAAAGAATGACAAGTATTACCTCGCCCTTCGATTAACCGACGAGACAGTGAACAACCTTCTGCAGGATGTGTATATAAGAGAAGCGATTTTGGACTATGTTTCAAAGATCTTGAGATGAATAAACCATTCAGCAGATGTGGTCATATCGGTTTTTACTACAACTTTCTTCTTTCGTATGGCCATATTTTCAATTTCACATCATTAACTTTCTGTTGCTATTTTGTTACTATAACATCCAGGACGCGCTGTTGATGCGGATCTTTTAGTTTTGTGTTGGAAAATGGGGCTATAAGACAAAGACATAAGAAGAAAATAGTATTCGCCTGAACGCCTCTATGGCATTCGATACAAACAGAGATATATTCATCCGGATTATTGCAATTAAGATTTTCCTTTATTATATTGAATCTCACAAACTATGAAGATCATTACTTCTTTACGTCTTTCGCTCTTAATATTCTTCCAGGTATTATTAATCAGTTGTGGCAACGTAAAAAAAGCAGAACCTATCATTGGAATAAAAGACACTTTACCAGATTCTGAAAAACATGTTAAGGATACTTCGCTCTTGACACAACCTTCATCACTAAATCATCAAAGTAAAATATATATAGTTGAACGAGGCCGGTTTTCAAATCAGAAATATTCAGCCTATGTAAGCACTGTCTATTTCTTACCCGAAAAATTGAGCGAGGACAGTAGTTATTATCGCGACGGGTCTTATTTCTATCTCGTAAATAAAACTACCCGGCAAAAAGATTCCACTCAACTTTCTGAAAACCCTTCCACTGTATTAATTGAAGATATGTCCGCGTTGATAAAAGGGAAGGCTCCCTTATTTCATGTTTCCTGGGTGGGTGATAGTGATATGGGCATGGACGAATTTTTTGGATTCAAGGAAGACTCACTTCAAATGCTATTTGAATTTAATAACCTTATAGAGTTAAAAAGAAAGAATGATTCAACTTTGGTTGGTTGGGTAACAGGTAGAGATGAACTTCTTTATCAGTTTGAAAGGTACCCTGTTACTGTTTCTTTGCCAGATTACACTTTGATAGATGATGTGCCTTCAAATCAGGCGATAGGTTATACTACCAAAGTGCTATCAAACTTTACAGGCTATTACATTTCAAATAAAGGTAGAACTCCTTATTTATTTAAAGCTGGAACCGAAATCTTAGTTGATTCAATCTACAGGAATACCAAAATGGTTAGACTAAGGACAAAAGACTCAATAATTATTTACGTGCCATTTTCAAAGATAGAAGGAAAGGTACAGGTGAATGCGGCAGGATAATGTTGAATATCAAAATCTGAGTTTATTCTCTTAATAACATGGTAATATCCATGCAAACTACAAATTGCCTCCACAATGACACATAAAAAAAATTTCGCCATGGCAAGACAGCATTCGTTTAGACCAAAATAGATGAGAGGCTTCATCGGCTTTTTGGAAAATAGTTCAGTTCATTTGTGGGTACATTTACGCTCATGGCCATAAACAATTCGATCAACAGCATGAGAAAAACATCTTCTTACACTGCAACAATAAATCAAATTACAGCCACTCTCACTTGTGTAATAGCAACCGGGATCTTACAACAAAACTTGAACGCTCAATTGACCAATAACATTCAAAAAAACAAAGTTTCGATCAGTGTCGATCTGGACAAGCCCGTTGGTCCTATGTATCCGGCATGGGCATGGTTTGGTTATGATGAACCGAACTACACCTACATGAAAGATGGCAGAAAGCTACTATTAGAGATTGCTCAATTGAGTCCTGTCCCCGTATATGTTCGTACGCATAGCTTATTGGTTACAGGAGATGGTAAGGCCGCACTGAAATGGGGGTCTACCAATGCCTACACCGAAGATGAGAAAGGGAATCCTATTTATAACTGGCAGATTATCGACAGCATCTTCGACACCTATATCGAAAGAGGAATGAGGCCGCTTGCACAAGTTGGTTTTATGCCGCAAGCTCTTTCCACAAACCCCGAACCTTATCGTCATCACTGGAAACCCGGTGATCCCTACTCCGACATTGTGAAGGGCTGGGCCTATCCGCCAAAAGATTATAAAAACTGGGCAGAATTGGTGTATCAATGGGTGAAACACTCCGTACAACGCTATGGGCAGAAAGAAGTGGAGCGTTGGTATTGGGAGGTATGGAATGAACCCAATGGATTTTATTGGAAGGGCTCCATGGAGGAGTTCTTCAAGCTGTATGATTATACAGCAGATGCTATTAAAAGAGCCTTGCCTTCCGCTAAAATTGGTGGAATTAATATTGCAGGTACCGCAGGAAGCGGAGCACAAAACTGGTTGCATGCCTGGGCAAAACATTGCATTGAAGGCACCAACTATGCTACCGGCAAAAAAGGTTCGCCTGTTGATGCTATTTTATTTCATGCGAAAGGAGCACCCAGGCTTGTTGATGGTCACGTCCGGATGAATATGGGAACGCAACTACGGGATATTAAAGCAGGCTTCCAGTTTGTGAATTCTTACCCACAGTTTAAAAATTTGCCGGTGATCATTGGTGAGTCGGACCCGGAAGGATGCGCGGCCTGCGGTATGGCCACCAACCCTGAAAATGCCTATCGCAATGGTACCATGTACTCCAGTTATACTGCCGCCTGTTTTGCCCGGGAATATATGCTGGCGGATCAGTTCAGAATAAACTTCAGGGGTGCTGTGTCCTGGTCATTTGAATTTGAAGATCAGCCCTGGTTTTATGGCTTCAGGGATTTAGCAACAAATGGCGTTGATAAACCGGTACTCAATGTGTTTCGTATGTTTGGTTTGATGAAGGGAAAAAGAGTTCAGGTTTCTTCCAGCCAGACTTATGATTTACGGACTGCAGTAGATTCAAGCTTTAGAAAATCCTACACCGACGTGAATGGACTTGCATGCGAGGACGAAAAGGAAGCCACTCTAATGGTTTGGAACTATCATGATGACGACATTAAAACGGATGCTGGAGAAGTAACCGTGAAATTTAATCGTCTTCCTGCAAAGAAAGCTTTACTGACTTATTATCTCATTGATAGCGAGCATAGCAACTCTTATGAAGTCTGGAAAAAAATGGGCTCACCCAAAAATCCTACTGCAGAACAAATCAAAGAACTGGAAAGAGCCGGACAACTGCAAATGAAGGAATCGCCCCGGTGGATGGCCATCAATAACGGAACGGCTGAAGTCCATATAAAGATCGAGCGTCAGGGTGTTGCGCTTTTGAAACTGCAATGGTAAGATATACCAAGTTTTTTCTTTCGTGAGAATACATTTACATGATCGAATCAAATCATTGGACTTTTTTGTTGTTATCTTGTTCCTGCAAGTTTTACGATGCTCTATAAAACACATCTTCACTTTCTCTATTGAAATGTAAATGAAAAGAAAAGCCATAGAATCAGCAAATGAAAACTTTTATAAATGATCCATTTAAATAAACAACCTGGCGCTGTGTTCGGAGCAATCATTTTTCTTATTCCCCTTTTCTTTTTTATTCTTTGGATCTATGCTTTCAACCATGCCCAGGGCTATCCCGATGATGTGAACCTTTATCAGAGTTATTTACCCGCTTTTTTAAAGGGACGTTTTACCACCACCATCCTTTCGTTCGTTTTGTGTGTGATCGCCGCCGGATTGAATTTGAGGAATTTAAAAAACTCAAATAGATTGCTGAGGGGTATTTCGTGGCTTGTGGTTATAGCAGCGGGTTTGTTGGGTTTTTTGAATTTGTTTTCCATGATGTAACCATCCCCGCAAAAGATTTATGAGAAAAATAAAACATCTCCTGTTCATCACAGTTTGCTGTTTGTCGCTGCAAGCAAGTGGACAGGAAAAAATCAAATCAAAAAATTTTCATAGTTGGGCGCCTACGCCGCCCATGGGTTGGAACAGTTGGGATTGTTTTGGTCCCACCGTTACAGAAGCGGAAGTAAAAGCCAATGCCGAGTACATGGCGGCGCATTTAAAACAGTATGGATGGAAATACATTGTAGTGGACATTCGCTGGTACGTAGGCAATGACAAATCACATGGATACAATGAAAAGGATCCGCAGTATTCCATCGATTCTTTTGGAAGATTTCAGCCTGCAGTCAATCGTTTTCCCTCAGCTGCCGGTGGCGAAGGATTTAAACGACTGGGAGATTATTTGCATAGCAAAGGACTCAGGTTTGGTATCCATATCATGCGCGGCATTCCGGTGATCGCTGTTCAACAAAAGCTTCCCATCAAAGGCACGAAGTTTACTGCTGCAGATATTTATAGCGCCAAAGATCAATGCCGATGGCTGCACGATATGTACACCGTAGTTCCAGACAAACACGGAGCGCAGGAATATTACAATTCGCTTTTTGATCTCTATGCTTCCTGGGGTGTCGACTTTGTAAAAGTGGATGACCTGTCTTCACCCATTTATTTTTCAGGTGAAATAGAAATGATCCGCAAAGCCATTGATCGTACAGGACGCAAGATCGTGTTGAGCACATCGCCTGGTGAAACACCGATGGACAAAGCAGCACATGTACAGAGCCATGCAAATATGTGGCGCACTGTCGGTGATTTTTGGGACAACTGGAAGCAACTGAAAGAACATTTCGAAGTCTTTGACCGGTGGAACAAATGGAGAAGCTACGGCGCCTATCCCGACGGTGATATGCTGCCACTCGGCCGTCTTGGCATCCGTGCCGAAAGAGGCGAGCCGCGAATGACGGCCTTTACAAAAGATGAACAGATTACGCTCATGACCTTGTGGTGCGTCTTTAAATCGCCCCTGATGTTTGGAGGCAACCTGCCCGACAATGATGATTTTACTCTAACTCTTCTTACAAATAAAAATGTGCTGAACGTTTTGAACAACAGCACCGGTAATCAACCTTTGTTCAACGATGAAGAAAAAGCGGCGTGGATTGCGAATGAGTCCCACTCTGGTGCAAAGTTTTTAGCCCTGTTCAACAAGGCCAATCAACCAAAGAATGTAGAAGTCAATCTGAAAGACCTCGGGCTTGCCTCTGCATGTACAATTACCGATCTATGGTCTGGCAAAACCCTGGGAGTATTCAGGGATAAATTTGCGCCACAGGTTAACGGGCATGGAGCGGGATTGTATAAAATAACAAAGCTGAAATAAATGCCGATCTAAAATAAATGGTTCAGCCATGCCCTTGTGTTTTCTGGCATGTAAGCTTATACATCTCAGCTGGCCATTGAATTTTGCAATTAGATGGTTGGTAGTAGTGGCCCTATTCTTGCAAAACATGCAGGATATAGCCTGAGCGGGAGTCAAATTTTTAGATAAAACAATTGTCGCAAGGAATAATTTTGCAGGGTAACAATTCTTGTTATGAAGTCTTTTTTTCTCTTTATTGTATGGCTTCCTTTTGATTGTTGTTATGGGCAGACCGCAGTTTCTATTGGTGCCAACACCGGTATGGTTACCCGTCTTCATGGATTGACTGCTGGAATAGGCGGAAGTGTAGAACTGGTAACCCGGTTTTCTGAGCATGCAGGTGCTAGGTTTTATGCAGGTTATGATTATTTTAAAGCCAAGGGTCCGAATAGTTACATAGCATTTTTGCCAATAAGAGCGGGGATACAAGGAATTTTAAGTGATATATTTTTTCTGTATGGTGAAGCCGGTGTGGCTCAATATTACAGTCCTAATGAGAAACTGTCTGGTTTTTCTTTTAATCTGGGTGGAGGTTATCAGGTTCCTTTTGGTTTACGTAGGCAGTTTATTCAAATTTCTGCTTTTTATAATTCAATGTTTTATAAAAAGAACTACTCGTGGGCCTGGCTCAACCTGCGTGTGGCCTACGGTTTTGGCCTGGGCAAACCCGGTAAAAACAGCGGTTGATCCTTTCAGCTGCGGCTTATCTTCACTTATCTTATTTGATTTTGAGCAACCCTGTTTTTAAATCTCGCAGTAACTATCTCTCGCAATAAGACATGATTTCCTTTGAACATTAGTAACCAATTCCTCTATTAGTTTCCTGGGTTTTAAAATCATTTTTGATTTCAATAGTATAATTGGGTTTGATATCTCCGGAACCTTCGAAATAACCAAATGTTTTTGCAATTTTTTCTGAATCCTTAACGTATACGCGCAACCGAAATACTCCTTCCTGATCACCTGCAAGACTAACCTTGAAATCTGTACCGGCACTTTTGTGCGGTTCCACATTCCTGAATACATGATCAAAATTATAAGTATCTACCTTCACGCTATCCAATAACACCTGCGTGTTATTCAAAATAGTGATGCGACATCTCCGCCCTCCAGATAAAATGCAACTAATGATCAAGACGCTGGCCAGCACCAGAATTCTGATTCTTTTCATTCTGTTTTTTTGTTGGTGCGGGTGCATGGTTCTCTTGTCTTAAATAAGTTTTTGATCTTAATTCATCTTCATCATCCATCTCTCCGCCGCCAATTATTTTTTTCCAGTCGCCATAGCGGTGAAATTTTTCCAGCGCCAGCCCTGGATTGAAAATCTCCCTCGATGGGAATTCCAGTTTGTAGGGCGTGTAGTCCGGCTTGTCTGTAAAAAAATCCTGGAGTCCCGTTGCTGTGGCATCATACTGGTTCACATAAGGAACGTTCAGGATATTGTAGATGATTTTCAGAACAGAACCAAAATTGGCGTGCGTGTGCGAAGTGTATCCATGTTTTACATAAGGACCGGCCAGCATCAAAATACTTCTGTGCGCATCTACATGGTCAACACCGCCCTGAGGATCATCTTCAGTAATGATGACCAACATATTTTTCCAGTAGGGTGTGTGCGAAAGGAACTGCAGCATACCGCCCAATGCAAGGTCATTGTCGGCAACAAAGGAATGATACACCGGATAGCCATCCTCCGGACGGGCATCGGCAGTATGGTCGTTTGGAAGTTGAATCGTAATGAGCGAAGGCATTTTCTTTTTACCTGTCAACCACATTTTTCTAAACCCGGTTTCAAACTGTTGCAAACGAAACTGGTCCGGGATCTTCATGTTGAAGCCGGCATAATTATGACTGGTGCGGGGAAACAATGCTTTTTGCATGGGCACCATCACACCATGCCCTGCACCGGTTGCCGTATCGATCCATGCTTCACGGTTGTGCGCCGTTTCATTGGCTTCTCCAAAATTGTAAAAAGAAACTTTGCTTCTGTCCAGCGCCTCCCATAATCCACCGCGTTCTGCATAATCCTCCGGATCCATACTTCCGGTGGAACCCGGAAACCTTCTGCCTGGCGCTTTTGAAAAAACCATGGCTGTTTTATCAACGCTCGAATTGGCTTCTACCCATTCGTTGGGAATCACGCCCATCATCCAGTGGTGACCATGAATGGAAGCATCGCTGTCGCAATAAAAATTATCAGAGAAAGCAAAGCTGCTTGCGAGTTTCAAATGATTCGGTGCAATATTTACATGTACATAGGTCTTGTCTTTTGAATGAATGGAAACATTTCGTCCAAACCGCGCCAGCGTAGAATCACCAATGCCTGTTTTTAACTGGCCCAATACTTCATCATAGGTCCGGTTTTCTTTGGTGATGTAAACAATGTATTTGATCGGGCTTTTTCTGAGTCCTGGTAAAAGGGGCAATGGGTTTTTAATATCATCTACTGCAGTGAGCGCGGAGAAAGTATTCTGCAAAACCTCATGGGTCATTGCTGTTAGTTGGGCAGCACCAGGAACAGGAATTTTTTGATAGCTTCCTTTTTGAATGTCGCCGATATAGGTTCCTTCAACGGGCGCAACAAATCCCTTCCCTCCATTGGGTCCCGCTCCATAGCCACGACAACTGGTTACATACAAATATTTTTCATCAGCCGACAATTTCAGCTTCGTTGGTCCCCATCCTGTTGGAATAAGCCCTTTTGTTTTGTGATGCCCGGCATCAATGACTGCCACTGCATTAAAACCCAGCAAGGCTACGTACAAAGTTTTTTCATCCCTGCTCATGGTGATACCGAAGGGCAGAAGTCCCCGGTACTTGTCCAGCAATGGATCTACTTCGATCTGAATATGTCCAATGATTTTATGGTGATGATAATCGATGATCGAAATATTATCGTTCGTTGCATTGGTGACATAGGCATATTGATTTCCCACAACGAGGGAATTGGGACTGGAGCCACCCACTACTTCTGCCCCTTCAATCATCTGTCCTACAAGAAAACCTGGTTTAAAGCGGTCCACTATTTTATTGGTGGAAAGATCAATGGCATAAACACTCATTGCTTCAGATGCATTGGGGCTGCCCAACCCTGGAACCCTGCGTCCCTTCCAGCTCGTTCCGTTGATGGATTCTTTTGTATCGTTACCGTAAGGATGCCAGGGCAGGAGCATGCTGTCATAATTCTGTGGCGTGATGTCGGGCATCAACGGATAAGCATACATGCCCACGTTTGCCACAAATGCCGTTCGATGATCAGGACTGAGTGCAAGTCCAAATGGAAGCCTTCCTGTGGGAACCGAGGCTGTAATTTTTTTGGTGGCCAGGTCTATGCGCACCATGCGGTAATTGGCACGGTCCAAAACCAGCAATTCATTGTTTGCTTCGTTGTACAAAAGATCGGAAGTAAAACTGTCACCATAAACAACACCATCAACAGTGCCATTGAGTGAAATGGAATCAAGCCGGGTGAATCTGGAAATATCGTATTCAATCACGCTTCCATTATCACCTCCACTGAGATAAACAATATTGTTGTCCCTGGCAAAGGAAACTCCAAGAAAGGAGCCATGAGAGAAAGGAGAGGGGATGGATCTTTTGAAACTATCCAGCACAAAATGAGGTCCATTGCTGGCAGGCGCGTCTCCTACCCATCCCACAGTAGTGGTCTTAAAACTATTGTTGTCAATGATGGTGATCACACCATTGTGCAGGGTTACGGTTTTAGTTCCATCGGGTGATAGGGCAAGGCCAAAGGGGTCGTGAGAAATCTGTATGGTTGTTCCTGCAGGAGTCAGGTATCTTCCGCTGGCCAGTACGGTTCTTCCCGATTTGTTGATATGGGTGTATTCTGCTCGGGCAGGAACCGATAAGACCTGCAGGTTTTTTTGCGCCTGTAGATTTTGAAAACAAAACAGGATGAAGAAAAAAACCGGGACAAGACATTTCTTATGCATGATGGTTATGTTGGAAGGCCAGAAAATTAAAGCTAAGAAATGCAGGTGCTTTTTGATAGGGTTCATTGAACGAGCGTAAAAAACCGACAAATGAAAATTGATCATCAGATCAGGGTTTGTAAAAAGTAATTTGATGGCTGCTGATATTTTGAAAGGTAATAAAGGTTTTTCCGTATTGAATCAATTGTGAAGCTCCCTTAATTTTGTCTTCATTAATTCGCCACCATGAAATCCGCTAACCAGATGAGGCCCCTCATATCCCTTGTTGTTATTTTAGCCATCCTTTTATTCTGCGTCAATCTCTTTCTGCTCATTCATCACTTTATTAAATGAACCAGGGTCCAAATCGGTTTCGTCCACTGCCAGGAACCGCAAAGGTTCGCTTCATTGATCCTTCAAATCTTTTCTCTCTACTATCAACTGCCAATTTCCCGCACGTGACGGACCGGTATCAATTACCAACTCGCCCACAATTACAATTTTGTGCAAAAAAATAATTCCTGATTGACCGATTGTCCTGTTGAGGATTGCCTTATTGGCTCAAATCAATCATTTTATGGTAGAGAATTTAAAAAGCGGGTGGTCCAAGCCGGCTGCACTTTCTATTCCCAAAGGCGGATATTTTAAAAAAGAAGAAGGTCGGTATGGACCTGTATTTCCGCAAACCCCAGCCAATTTTGGTTTCTCCGTAGTCGCCAAGGTCAAACCGGGACGGGAACAGGCCATCCGCGAATACGGCAAGCTCATTGAACAGGCAGTGAAGGACAGTCCGAATCTTCTGGCTCCGCTCAAGCTTCATTTCCTCCGCTGGATTCTTTTTGACGTTGGCTCGGGTCTTCACTTCATGTATCAGGGCATTTTTGATACCGATTTTGATAAATACCTCGAGGACGCCATCGCATTGTTTAATTCCACAGGCGTCACGACAGTCTTTGTCAACCTCGAAGGATGGCCTGATGACTGGAAAACGAATGTCAATGATGTCATCAGGTTTTTTCGCGAGCATCAGTGCCCCAGTTTCCTGGAGTATGGAGAATATCCTTATGTGTCTGCTGATGAAGTAAAAAAAGCGCTGAAAATAAAAGCGGCATTTTCCGAAATGCTCGATCACATGCAATAGTCAATTTTTAAACAAGAAGCGATGATTGAACTAGAAGATATCCAGCATTATTTGTTGGCCCGTCCTCATGCTACTATAGCCCAATATAATTTCATGAGCTTTCGAACAGCTGAAAGTGGCCGCAAATGGATTGAGGCTTTGTCGGATATTGTAGGCAATGCCAAAACTGTGATGGCCAACAACGGCGCCGACATGCGATGGGTGAGCCTGGCTTTTACTTTCCAGGGACTGCGCAAACTTGGATTGGATGAGGATTCCCTTTCCACGTTTCCAGAAGCATTTCGCCAGGGAATGGCTGCACGCGCTGCCATGCTTGGTGACCGTGGCATCAATCATCCCGATCATTGGGAAGACAAGATCACCAGTGAAGACCTGCATGCCGTGGTCATCCTTTTTGCAAAAGACAAAGAAGAAAGAGAGAGAGCCATCAAAAGACATGAAGAATTTCTAAAAGAAAGTCCTGGAGTGGAAATTCTTTCTTCTCTACTCTTAGAGGCAGTTGCTCCTTTTGATTATGTGCACGAACATTTTGGTTATCGCGATCGTATCACTACACCCCTGATCGAAGGCATGGGCATCGAGGCTACACCCGGGTCTTCTCCGCCCAGCAAGCCAGGCGAATTTTTTCTCGGCTATCCCGATGAAACCGGCTTGATTCCCAACCTGCCGAAACCGGAAATACTGGTGCGCAACGGAAGTTTTCTTGCATACCGAAAGATGCGTGAACACGTAGGTGCCTTTCGCGATTTTCTAAAAGCAAATGGAAAAACGGTGGAAGAACAGGAACTGGTGGCTGCAAAAATCATGGGTCGCTGGAGAAAAACAGGAGCGCCGCTGGTGTTGTGCCCCGACAAAGACGACCGCGAACTTGGTTTTGATGAAAAACGGAACAACCATTTCGAATACGAGAAAATGGACCCTCATGGCTATGCCTGTCCCGTGGGTTCACACATCAGGAGAATGAATGTTCGCGACGGCAGGGTGTCGAGGATCATGAACCGAAGATTGATCATTCGAAGAGGCGGAACTTATGGACCCTGCTTGCCCGACGATGCTCCTGAAGACGGAGCCAACCGTGGAATCGCCGTGTTTGCAGGTTGTGCCGACCTTTCGAGACAGTTTGAATTTTTGATTTCTGTCTGGGCCAATGAACCTGAATTTTTAGAGCTCAATGAACAGGACCCTTTTGCAGGAAGCATTGATGGTGGCTTTGAGATGACCGTTCCAAAACGACCGATAAAAAAGAAATTGAAAGGGATCAATGCGTTTACAACTGTTACCGGAGGCGCTTATTTCTTTATGCCGGGAATAAAAGCACTGAAGTACCTGGCCTCGCTCAAATAATTTTTAAAGTTTCAATTCAATGAGCTATCCATCGCCTCGTGTGTATAATGGTATTCCGAAGCCCCGGAAATTTAACAAAGGGAACAGGAGGTTCAGTGTTTACTGGACCTGGAGTTATCCCTGGGAGGCCAACCGGGATATAACGGAGATGGACAACCGTTTTTCCACCATGACCGAAGTTCGCCGCGTGGCCTGGCCTGTGTACGAATCGATAGAATACTCCGAAAAAATGTTTCTGCAGGGCATTTCCGGAACCCTTGAACTGTTTCACCTGAGTATCGTTCGCTTTCAGCAGGTGATTGAAGCAGTCACAGGTCAGCAGGTTCCAGACTTTCAGCGTATTGACCAGTCGGGACAAAAGCTACCACTGGATGAAAGAATTCTTTCTGACACCGATACGCTGATGATCTTTGGACTGGACCATTTGATCACGGAACAGGAAGCATCAGCAGAAGAGATCGAAGCCCTGAAACAATTTTTGAAAAGAGAAGGCACTTGCCTGATCATTGGTCCACATCACGACGTAGGTTTTTCCGAAGACCTGGAGCAGCGGCAAAAAGAATACAAACATCACGGCGATCCACTGGTACCAAGGCAACAAAGATTTGGGAAATATACACGCTCCATCATGAAAGGACTTGGTGTTCCGGTGGAAAACAGGTTTGGACTGAGGCCGGCCACGATTCCCGGAACAAAAAATCAGCTGGTGCCACTGAGCAAAAAAATGGATTTTGACAAACGTGGCTGGCTCAATGGAGTCAACACGTTTAATTTTCACATGCATCTCCCGCACTATGCTGTCACCACTGATGATTCCAATTTAATTCATGTCCTTGCTTCTCAACCTATCGATATGTCGCACCCCCATCCCTTTATTGAATCGGGCAACAAGGAATTCAACATGTTTCTGTGGATGCCACCTTCAGGCGAAAGGGCAGGTGATATCCTTCTGGCGGATTCCACCATTTTCACCACGCTTTTTGGTGGCGATGAAAGCCTCGAACGATTCTGGAAAAATCTTGCGATGCTCTAATGCATTCATTAAAAAAAATGATCAGTGAAAAAAAGTACAAAGGACTTTTCATTTCCTCATTGATCATACTGTTTCCGCTGATTTCATTTGCACAAAACATAAAGGACAGCTTCGAGATCTATGGATACATTTTAACTGACGGTGGTTATAATTTTAATTCCATTGATCCGGACTGGTTTGATGTGATGCGTCCCACCAGGTTGCCCCGGTATAAAAATCAATTTGCGCCTGAAGGAAATTATTTTATCAGTGTGCGGCAAACAAGGCTCGGATTAAGAAGGACCACTCAAACGAAATGGGGTGAACTGAAGGCGCAGTTTGATTTTGATTTGTTTGGATTTGGAAATGATGTAGGGCAAACCACCATTCATATGGTGAACGGATTTGTGCAATTGGGCAAACTCATTGCCGGACAAACGCCATCTACTTTTATGGACACGGAAGTGTTTCCTGTTACATTGGATTACTGGGGGCCGAGCTCACGCATTTTCTTTTTAAATATTCAATTGCGTTACACACCTGTATTCACCACCAAAGAAAGACTGGCCATTGCATTGGAAAGACCGGGAGCTACCGCAGATGGAACCGATTATTCCAATAGTGTGGACATCCATCATGTAAAGCCACATCTAACTACGCCTAATCTTGCTGCACATTACAGGCACAACTGGAATTGGGGCTACACGCAGATCGCAGGAATTGTGAAGTGGCTTCAGTGGAAAGATGTATCCGATACATCGGTGTACAACCTGAGTGGAAATGATCTGGGATGGGGCGTGAACCTAAGCACGGTAATCAAGGCTGGAAAGCGGCTGCGGTTGAAACTACAGGGAGAATATGGAGAAGGATTTGAAAATTATATGGCCGATCCATCGCCGGACATTGCTTTGGAATCGAGCCCGGGAAATGCAATAGCGCCTGCAAAAGGAAAAGCTTTGCCGGGGCTGGGTTTTTTTGTTTTTACAGAAATAGACTGGACATCAAAATGGAAAAGCTCTGTTGGTTATTCCATGATCAGCATTGAAAATACAGACTTGCAATCTCCCGATGCATTCAGGAAGGGACAGTATGCATTGATGAATCTTCGCTGGTATCCTGCAGACCAGGTGATGTTTGGATTGGAATATCAGTATGGCAGAAGGGATAATTTCAGTGATGGATTTTCTTCCAATGCAAGTAAGATCCAGTGCTCGTTTAAATTCAATTTCGCCTACAAGTCTGCAATCAAATAAAGGAAAATTGGAGAGATGAACTAAAACTTCCATTAAAAAAATTAATGGTATTTGCCTATAACATGTGTTGGTCGAGATGATTATGTTTGTCCACCAAATCCATTCCTATGCTCAAGATCCCCTTATGCTTCGTTCATATTTTCAGTGGAAATATTTTTCAATTCGAAAATATTATTATGCCCCGTGAAGAAAAGTTCTTTGTCTCCGTTCTGCAGACTGACGGGTCAACCGTAGCATTTGAAATAAAAATGAATGCTTATGGAAAATGGAAGATCGTTGAACCGGCACCGTACTGGGTGCTAAAAAATGAAGAGGAAATTGTTGCATCGCTGACTTTCTCGATCCACAATCTCAAAGCTGCCTAGTCCTTAAGAGTTCTGGAGGTTTTTTCTGCTTCAATTTTTTTGTAGATATGAATGGCGAGTTCAGTAACGGCAGTTCTCTTTTCTTTTGCCTGTTCCCAGGAAGCACCGTCAATCAGGGCCGCACGAAGCTCCTCATCTGCCTTCAGGTACAAAGCCCTTAGTTCGGAAAGGGTTAACTTATTAAAATCAGTTTGCATGGATGGGTGGTAAAATTCAGTGAATGGTGTATGATCGCAAAAATCGTTCCTCTTGGCTTGGCTTTGAGTTAAAACGCTTTAGGTTTCGCATTTTTTGCGATTGGGATGATTCCGCCTCTTTTGAAAAAGCCGAATGATTTGCTGTAAGGGCTTCACAATAATTAAATTTTTAATATCCGAAATGTCTTTCCAGAACGAATCTTTCTCCATAACACCGGTACCAGCTGATCGTTGATGGAGTGACGAACTTATAAAATATATTATTACCAACGTTCTTTTTAAAATGGTGTATTTGATTTTTAATCTGAACAGGCCCCAACTGGCTACCATGGCCGCGGGACAGAAAATTCAAATTGCTTATCCTTCCCTGGTTTTGCCTCTTTTCGCTATCTTCATTTAATCTTGTGAAAAGCCGTCAGTCCAACCGTCTTGTGAATTTATTCGTAACTACTAAAAATGCTGACGCTCATGAGAAACATTTTTACGCTCTTGTTTCTTCTTTTTTTTACACTCGCCCATGCACAAAATGACGGACTGCTCGACAATTCCTGGGGAAATAACGGAACCGTAACTGCTACTGTTGGAGGAAGTGTGGCTTCCACCGGCCGTCAAAAACTTATTCTGCTGACTTCGGGTGCACATTCGGGTTATATGCTGCAAAGTTTTACCGTCACCAACTCCGGTACAGGATTCAATGATTTTGGTGTGGCCCGCTACGACGCGGATGGAAACCTCGACCAGACTTTCGGCACAGGAGGATTTACCACTATTGATTTTGGTGGAAATGATTATGCAACTTCCATGGCCTTGCAATCGGATGGAAAGATCATTGTGTCTGGATACAGTGTGAATACAACCACCGGCCGCGCTTCATTTGCTACCGCCCGTCTTACTGCCAATGGTGTTTTGGATAATACAGGACCCTCAGCTTTTGGAACCGGAGGAAGCGGCAAAGTAACCACCAATCTAAGTGACGACGACCTGGCTTATTCGGTATTGGTTCAACCCGATGACAAAATAATTGTTGGTGGAAGCAGTGGCACCATAACTTCAGGAGAAATATTTTCTTTCGGCCTGGTTCGTTATGGTGTGAATGGCACACTGGATGCGGGTTTTGGGACAGGAGGAAAAGTAATCACCACCATCAATGGTTTTGACCAAATAAATTCCATCGCTCTTCAAAGCAATAGCAAGATCGTGGTAGCCGGATTTACCAATCCATCGAGTTTCAATTTTGCACTTGCCCGTTACAATAGCAATGGAACATTGGACAATACACCAGGCTCATTTGGAACCAATGGCATCGCAGTTGCCGATCTGGCTCCAGGGAGAGACGACTATGCAAACACTGTCGTGATCAACAGTACAGGAAAGATCATTGCCGGTGGCGCTGCCGATAATGGAACCAACCTGGATTTTGCACTGACACAATTCACCAGCACCGGTGCTCTTGATCCCAGTTTTAGTTCGGATGGAATTGTAACTACAGATTTTGGACAGAATGATGTGGCCTATGACCTTACAATAGAAAATGGAAGCAAACTGATTTTAATGGGAAGAACTTATACTGGTCCGGAAATAGGTCCGGGCACGGACAATGATTACGCGGTGGCGCGCTATCTTTCCAACGGCACACCAGATCTTTCTTTTGGAACCAGCAATGGCACCAACACAGTTGATTTCGCCTCAAGCAATGATCTGGGATATTCTGTTGCACTTGGGCCAGGTTACATCATGTTGGGAGGGGTCAACGATATTTCAGGTCAGGGTTCTGTCCTTGGACTGGCTCGTCTCACCGACCAATCCGTTCTTCTTCCTGTTCATTTGTTGACCTTTACTGCATCGCTACAAAACAATTCAGTGGTCCTGAACTGGCAAACTGTATCGGAACAAAATGCATTGCGTTTTGAAATTGAAAAGAGTGAAGATGGAAGAAGCTTCTCCAAGATCGGAAGCGTGCAGGCTGCAGGCAACAGTTCCTCCTCCAAAAAATATGCGTTGAGAGATCCGTCTGCAATTCTCCCTGTAAATTTCTATCGTTTGAAAATAATTAATCTGGATCAGAGCTTCAGTTATAGCAAAGTGGTTGTGGTGAGAGCCGGTGAAGAGCTGAAGGTAGAAGCCTTCCCCAATCCAGTTCGAAGCCTGCTGAATCTCCAGTTTACCCAGCCTGTAGGAAAAGTGCAGGTATTGATGATGGACGTATCAGGAAGAACTTCCGGAAAATATGAATTCAATTCCAATGGCAGCCGTACTTCTGTTTCAATCGACATGACTGGCCTTCCGAATGGTATTTATTTTGTAAGAATAAATAATGAATCGATAAAGGTGGTGAAAGAGTGAGGTGGTGAATGGTGAAAGAAGTATTATAGATCGTAGATCGTGAGAGGTGAATAATGAATAGTGAATAGTGAATGGTCAATGGCGGAAAAGTGAATGGTGAATAGTGAATAGTGAATGGTGAAAGAGTGAATAGGGAGAGAAAGAGGTTAAGGGTCAATCGGGAATAGGATCGTAAAAATTAATCGGCAATCGTTAGGGTGATTTGATAAATCAAAAGCCTTACGATTGCCGATTTTTTGTTTTTATTCTCTACACTATTCTACTACTCACTATTAACTTTTTCTCCATTCACTATTCACCTCTCACGATCTACGATCTATAATACTTCATTCACCATTCACCATTGACCATTCACCAACTCACAATTTCTCCAGCTTCGTCGTATCAGTCCAGTCGCCGATGCTGGCCTTCAGGAGGTATTGGCCTGCGGGAAGGGAAGCAGCAGAGAGATAGACCTGCGTGGTGCTGGAAGATTTGATGACGCTATATTTTTTCTTCACTACTCCGGTGGCGTCTATGATCTCTACATTCATGGTTCCACTTAAAGTATTGTCAACACTCAGTGAGAAATGATCAGTGACGGGATTGGGAAAAACTTCCAGAGAACTGATTACGGTAACTTCTTTGCTTGCAGCAGCTGCTATTGCTACAGAACCCTGCGACAGTTCAAACCAATTCAGGTTCCATCCACCCGGAGAGGCAGTTGTTACAATTCTGAGACTTTGTTGTCCGGCAGGAAGTGTGAGCTGCGATGAAATGGTCTGCCAGCTTTGATAGGCTCCGGTGTTGGGAACATTCACAGTAGCCAGAACGGTTCCATCCGTACTTCTCACCTGGAATTGCGCCCCTGCAATCATTGTGGCGATCCGGAAATTCATGGTATAGTTTCCAGCAGCAGGAATGGAAAGCGCATACTCTTCCCAGTCATTCTGGTCCTGGCCGCCTACGTTGTAACCACCACCTGCATCCGTTGTCGATTCTTTCTGTACTCCACTCATCTTGTTCCAGTTCTCTGCTTCCACATGAAGAGGGGCAGCTGTTGTAGTGGTTGTAGAAGAAGATCCTCCTACCAGTTCAAACCAGTTGAGATTCCATCCTGCGGGTGAAGCCGTTGTAAAAATTCGTATGGTTTGCAGTCCCTGCGCAAGAGAGACCTGTGCGGAAATGGTTTGCCAGGTTTGATAAGTTCCTGTTGATGGAACGCTTACTGTTGAAAGTATTGTTCCATCGGGTTTGCGGATCTGGAATTGTGCGCCTGCTACCATCGTTGCAACTCTGAAATTCATGGTATAACTTCCCGACGAAGGAACATTCACGGAATAATCAGCCCAGTCATTCAGGTCCTGGCTGCCCATATCAAATCCACCGCCAACATCAGAAGTCGTTTCTTTGTTTACACCACTCATGGTACTCCAGTTCTCTGCTTCAATGCGCATACTCACAGTTGATGTGGTGGTATTGTTCACTGTAACATTAACATCGTCGGTATTCATCGCTCCGGCATTGTCCTTTACAGAAAGACGGAATGTGTACACACCCTGCACAAGAGAAGTCACATCGGTCTGCGCCGAATTTGAAGCACTGAATACTGCATTGGAAGGACCACTGAGCTCTGTCCACTGATAAGAGGCAATTGTTCCATTGGCATCTGTTGCCGAACCCGATAGGGTAGCCGATGATGCAGGAAGTGCAATGGTTTGATCAGCACCTGCATTTGCAACCGGTAATTGATTGGAAGAAGTGCCTGCTGCACTCAGCTCAAACCAATTGAGGTTCCATCCACCAGGCGAAGCAACAGTTGCAATGCGCAAGGTCTGTTGTCCTGCAGCAAGCGTAACCGGACTGGAAATAGTTTGCCAGTTTTGATACGCGCCGGTTGAAGGAACACCAACTGTTGCGAGCACCGTGCCGTCTGATTTTTTGACCTGAAATTGTGCACCTGCTACCATGGTCGCAACTCTGAAATTCATATTGTAAGTTCCTGCAGATGGAATATTCAAAGAGTAATCTATCCAGTCATTGAGATCCTGTCCGCCAACATTTTTTCCTCCACCAATATCGCTGGTAGTTTCTGTTTGCACGCCGCTCATGGCCGCCCAATTTTCTGCTTCCACATGCAATGCAGTAGTGGAAGAACTTCCTGTAGCATTCACCGTGACATTCACATCAGCAGTGGCGGAAGCACCGGCATTATCGGTTACTTTCAAACGAAAAGTATAAACACCCTGAATAAGATTGCTCACAACCGATTGTGCTGAAGAAGCACTTGCAATGGTTACATTGGAAGGACCTGTTAGCTCGCTCCATTGATAGGCAGCAATGGTTCCATCCATATCGGTTCCACTTCCGGTCAGTGTTGCGGAATTAGTTGGAAGGGCAATGGTTTGAGAATTTCCTGCATTGGCCACAGGTGCCTGGTTCACAGGAGAAGTGCAGCTATACCAGTTCACGCCCGCTGCTACATTAATAAGAGCGGCGGATCCGGTTGTTGTAAAATTGTTACAGATATTATTTCCCATCGCATAAGTAGGAAAGGTATTGTACACCCTGATGTGCACATCATCTGTATTGCTGCCGATGGTATTGTTCTTTACAGAAAAAGAAGTGATCATCACCGGAGTGGTAAGTCTTGTATCGATCATGATGCTGGATGATCCATTGATTTTTCTTCCGGCGAGTTCTCCACTGTGATCAATACGATTGTTCTCGATGCGTACCACACCTGCGCCCAGTGAAAAGATTCCGATGTTCCAGGTGTAATCTACTGTGTTGTCATGAACGTAGGCCGTTGTATATCCGCCCAGAATAATTCCACTTCCCTGAACAGGATTGTATTCAAATCCGCAATTGGTGACGGTGTTGTTATAGATCTCGTTGTTTCCTGAATCAGCACCCGAGAGCTGAATGCCTCCGCGACCTGTGTGATCAACGATGTTGTTGTAAATTTTAATGTTGCTCAGACGAAGCGGAGTGGGATAAATGGTTGCGCCATTGCAGTTCACAGGCCGGTCAGCATTTGGTCCGGTTGATCCACAGTAAAATCCTTCCTGGGCAAGGTTTGCGAGATGATTGTCGTGTAATGAAATATTATTAATCTTCCAGTTGGGAAACTGAAGTGAGGGATCACAGGATGCTTCCTGTTTCACCCAGAAGCCATAACCATTTTGATTGATGTCGAGTTTTTCTACTTCAATGTCGGATGATCTGCCAGTGATCTCGAAAGCGGGAGCTACGAGCGTTTGAGTAGGATTGCTCATATAGAAACCATATCTGTCGGAGCTGCCCGTGCCCGTGAATTTCATATAGGTGCAATGACGTGCGCTGATGGCAGCAACCAGTGCTTGTCCACCTTCATTGATCAGCACAACCGGAGCGGAGGGCGTTCCATGAACTTCTTCCAGTGAAATATAGGCAAACTGTCCCTGGCTGGCTCTCACCACTAGTGTGTCGCCAGGAGAATAAGTAAAGTTCGAAAGGCCATTGAGATAAATACCGCCATCGCTACCCTTGGTCAGGTAAATTTTTTTTCCGAAAAATGGAGTCTTGTCGAAAGATTTTGCGAAAGCAGAAGACGAAGTTGCGGCACAAAGGCCAGCCATCATCAGCATCTTGCCGATCATAGCCCGGAGGTTCTGATGTTTCATAGTAAGAAGGAAACCCGTACCGCTAAGCGGTATCGAATCTGTTGAATTAAAAAAAAGGTTTTCAAAGGGTTCCGAAATGATCAGGGTAGAAGATCACCGGTGCGAACTCCGGTGATCTTTATGCGTGTGAAGCTTCTGAATGATTAGTTCAGAATGGCTATGGCGTTTTCATAGGACAATTTCATCAACTCGGCTTTCGAGTAACCCTTTGATTGCAGTTCATTGAGCTTGTCTGCAGAGAGAACAAAATACTTGATGCTTTGTCCTTGTGCAGGAGCTGCTGTCGTGCCATAAGTATCTACCAATACTACAAGTCGTCCCTGAGATACCTGATAATACCAGAAATTGCTGGTTCCTTTTTCTTCAAAAGGCAATGCAGAAATATCAGTTCCTGATTTTTTATAGACCAATACCAGTCCTTTGCCGGCAACGGCAGCGCTGATGGTGCTGTCAGAGATCTTGTTGCTGTAGGTTGTATATTTTTCCTGTGGCTGTGAGTTCCAGCTGCTCAAGGATTTCCAGTTGGAAGAGCTGACGCTTGCTGCAGCAACAGCAGGCGTATTGACTGCAGTTTGTTGCACGTCCGATTTTTTGCAGGCGGTAACCAAAACTGCTGCACTGAATACGGCGGCCAAAAATTTCTTGTTCATAATTTGTGTTTTTGAAGGTTTAAGGTGTTTGCCTCAGGCAAATTGTTTATTGTTTTGTGATATTGGTTGATTGATTCCATTGTCCGATGCTGGTCTTCAGAATATAGTTACCTGCAGGAACATCTCCGATAGACAGGTAGGTTTGCATCGCACCTGCGCTATCCTTGTTCAAGGAGAACTGTTTTTGAGTAACTCCCGCGGCATTGATGATCTGGACATTCATGTTACCGGTAAGTTCTGAATTCACTTGGAGCATGAAGCGGTCTGTGATGGTGCTGGGCAATACATCCACGGATGAAGATGTAGATGCAGTGATTTCTGTTACAGTTTTTGAAGCAGCGGCCGCTACTGCAGTTCCGAAGTTCAATTCAAACCAGTTCAAATTCCATCCACCGGGAGAAGCAACAGTTGCAATGCGCAGTGTTTGTTGTCCTGCAGCAAGTGTTACATTGGTAGAAATGGTTTGCCAATTCTGGTAGGCACCTGTTGAAGGAACATTCACAGTAGCAAGCACGGTTCCGTCAGATTTTCTTACCTGGAATTGTGCACCTGCTACCATGGTAGCGATGCGGAAATTCATGGTATAGGTTCCTGCAGAAGAAGCATTCACTGCATATTCTTCCCAGTCATTCAGATCTTGTCCTCCTACATTGTATCCGCCACCTGCATCAGAAGTTGTTTCTTTCTGAACACCACTCATGTTGCTCCAGTTCTCTGCTTCAACATGGAGCGGAGCAGCTGGTGTGGTACCAACTGGCGGCGTTGAAGAACTGCTGGCACCTGCAAATTCAAACCAGTTCAGATTCCATCCTGCAGGTGAAGCCACAGTAGCAATTCTTAGGGTTTGTTGTCCCGCAGGCAAACTCACCTGCGAAGAAACGGTTTGCCAGGTCTGATAAGAACCGGTTGATGGAACATTTACAGTAGCGAGAAGAGTACCATCTGATTTTTTGATTTGGAACTGCGCGCCTGCAACCATCGTTGCAATTCTGAAATTCATGGTATAAGTTCCGGCAGAAGCAAGGTTCACTGAATAATCTTCCCAGTCGTTGAGGTCCTGGCTTCCTACATCTAATCCACCACCTGCATCAGAAGTTGTTTCTTTAGACACACCACTCATTGCCGCATAATTTTCGGCTTCAATGTGGAGTGCGGGAGTAGTTGATGTTGTACCTGCTGCATTCACCGTGATGGTCACATCGGAAGTAGCAGTAGCACCTGCATTATCTTTTACGGTCAGTCGGAAAGTATATGCACCCTGAACCAGTGCGCTTGCTGTTGTTTGTGCGCTGGTCGCTGCACTAAAATTTGCATTCGCTGGTCCGGTAAGTTCAGTCCACTGATAGGAAGCAATTGTTCCGTCAGCGTCTGATCCGCTTCCGGATAAACTAGCCGAAGTTGTAGGGAGCGTAATGGTTTGCGCTGCACCTGCACTGGCAGTAGGCGATTGATTTGCAGCGGTGCTGGAAGCAACCAGTTCAAACCAGTTCAAATTCCATCCACCAGGAGAAGCAACAGTTGCAATGCGCAGTGTTTGTTGTCCTGCAGCAAGTGTTACATTGGTAGAAATGGTTTGCCAATTCTGGTAGGCACCTGTTGAAGGAACATTCACAGTAGCAAGCACGGTTCCGTCAGATTTTCTTACCTGGAATTGTGCACCTGCTACCATGGTAGCGATACGGAAATTCATGGTATAGGTTCCTGCGGATGCGATATTGAGTGAATAGTCTGTCCAGTCGTTGAGGTCCTGGCTTCCCACATCATAACCGCCGCCTGCATCTGAAGTCGATTCTTTGGATACACCACTCATGGCTGCCCAATTTTCTGCTTCTGTTCTCGAAGAAGAAGGAGTTGAAGATGCCGCTGCTGCCGCAGCATTCACTGTTACGCTAACATCTGAAGTAGCAGAAGCGCCTGCATTGTCTTTAACTGTGAGACGGAAAGTATAAGAACCCTGAACCAGATTATTCAATACCGTTATTGCAGATGTGGCACTCACAATGCTGGCATTGGAAGGACCAGTGATCTCACTCCACTGATAGGAAGCGATGGTTCCATCTACATCCCGGCCGCTGCCAGATAGTGTAGCAGTGTTTACAGGAAGTGTAATGGAAAGAGGGCTTCCTGCACTTGCGGTAGGAGCCTGGTTGGAAGGAGGCGGAGCACTAACAGCACCATTTCTGGAATACTGCAGCATCCACTCATACATATTCTTGTTAATGGCATTGCTCCTCCAATTGGGACTATACACTGTATTCCATACACCAGGATCATGTCCTGCACCGGGAACCGCTGTAACGATTGCTGGAACAGCAGGAGCAGGAGAAGCATTGTTAATGGAATTGGTAGCATTCTGTGCGAAGGCCAGCCACGCATCGTTGGCGCCGGCTACGTTCCATACTTTCACGCCATAGGTTCCACCAACCAAAGGAATCTGGTCCGATTCGGCAGTGGAATTGGTACCCGCAGAACTCACTGGAATGACTGCGGCAAATTTACTGGCTGGAGCTGCACCATTGGTCACACAAGACCAGGTACCGGCACCACCGGCAGAAAGACCGGTAACATAAATTCTGGATGCATCCACACGATAGCGGTTCATCACATCCTGTAAAATATATTGAAGATTGCCCCAGGCATAAGACCAATGTGCGGCAGAAGGAGCCTGAGGGGAAACAACGATGAATTTGTAATTCTGTCCGTCAACAGGATTCACTGCTTCGGGATTGAAACCATTGGAGATTTCTCTGGGTAGACCATATGTGAGCAGGTTCCATAATCCGCCAACGCCATCACCACCTTCACCCGATCCGTGAAGGAAAATGATCAGCGGATATTTTTGAGAACTGTTGCTGGCATAGTCAGTAGGGAGCCAGGTCAAACCGTAAGTAGGAACGCCCCAGGGTTGTGTAGGATACTGGTCTACAATCTGACGGCCGATGGTGGTCTGTGCCGAAACATTGTTGAACGATAATAAACTTGTGGTGACGACAATACATAGTAGTCTACCAAGGGTGGTAAGAGAATGGTGCTTCATATTTTTTGATGGTTAGCTTGTAATGACCTTAATGTGACAGAGTACGGATGCTAATTTTCACGGTGTAGATTTATTGCCCCGGAAGACGATAATTATGCCAAAAATCATCTAATCATATCTTTTCCAGCATCGTGTTCGGCGAGGCTAGATTTTTCATCGGTGAAAATTTGAGATGTTGATTGGCATCAATGAGAGAAATTTTTTCTTTGTTCGCGCATGCATCACCGTTCGAAATTTTCAGAGGGAAATTTGTTTGATGCCAATGTTTGTTTTTTATCCTGATCGTAAGATTTTTTCTTGATTCTTGATTGATATCAAGAGAGAAGCTGCTCGCTGATAGCTGCTAGCTGTGAGTACAATTGTGTAGTCTTCGGGTGAAATAGTTGGATATAGTTTTTTTTAACGCGTGTTAAGATGAAGATTAGCGAATCAGGATGGTGATTTGATTTGATACGATTGGTATTGAAGTGAGAAATGCGAGCATGACTGAAATTTGTTTTTGCGTTTGGTTGGTTCTGATTGGATGTGTGGGTTGATATGGAAATTTAATTATGATGTACAGGATTTGTTAAGAGCGTTAACACTAATTCGAGAGTTGTTCCTGCATTCCTTTCTGCATTCAAGATTAATCGGACGGATAAGGTTTGGTTTGAGAGTATTTTTTTATTCACTCGGTCTGCAGCCCGAATGATATGATGGAGTCAGCTGTAGCGCTGGCTTCGGCTTCTGTTGCCACGCTCGCTTGTACTGTTGTAAATCTATTGAGCAAGCGACGGTCGTTTAAATTCTTTTTCTATAATTTCCTTAAGAGTCTTTTCTTAACCTGTGTTCTTTACTGAAAAGATGTTCTCTAAGAGAGAACTTTGTTGCTGATTGGATTTTTTTATTAGAGATTAATAGCGGCAGTCATCCCTTACTGGTTAGATATTTTTTGAAGAGAGTGTTTTCAAGGCAGTCCTTCTCTAGTGATTAGATTTTTTCGAGAGGCGGTCATTTCTTAGAGGTTGGTTTTTTTCTTTTTCCACTTTTGGCATTGCCCCAAAAGTGGAGCAAAAGCTCTAGGCAATCCGAAACCCGCACGTGCGGGAGGATTGCCGGCCGCGGCACAACGGTTACTCAAAGCTTGTCTCGAAGAAACGTTATGCTAAGCGGTCTGGCCTTTACAGAAATAAAGTTCACTACTGATATTAATGTGTTTGATAGTTGAAGGGCTTTTATTTGAAGAGCGTGAAGGCGCTGTGTTCCCCCGTCTTGTGAGTTTTGCGATGGTGTTAATGGATGACCCTGGTTTCATTGTTTTGGAGCGCCTTACTGTTCGTCAGTGTACTACAAGGCGGTCTTGGGACTGATGCTCGCTTCGCTTGCAAGGAGATTGCCGCGCTGCGCTCGCAATGACGCCTAAACTA
>JBJMLU010000123.1:0-37608 GCA_045805145.1 Flavisolibacter sp.
GGCAGTCAGTCTTTTCTGGTTGGTTTTTTCTTTTCTACTTTTTCTCTTGGAAAGAAAAAGTTGAGCAAAAAGTTCAAGGATCCCGCCTATGGCGGGACGTTCGGTGGGGCTGGACTCGTCTTGTGAGTTTTGCGATGATGTTAATGAATGATCCTCGTTTCATTGTTTTGGAGCGGCTTACTGCTTGTGAGTGTACTGCAGGCCGGTCCTGGACCTGATGCTCGCTTCGCTTGCAAGGAGATTGCCGCGCTTCGCTCGCAATGACGCCTAAACTACAATGCTCACTACGGGTTTTTATTGCTGCCTTTAATGCAAGACAGCCTGAGGCCTGGTGCTCGCTTCGCTCGCAAGGAGATTGCCGCGCTTCGCTCGCAATGACGCTAACTTAAAAATGCTTTACTGTTTCGATCATACTAATTAGGTATTGCGTAAGTAACACCTCCAAATTATAAAGTAACACTTCCAAATTATAAAGTAACACCCTCCAATTATAAGGCAAGGTTGAAACCCGTAGTGAGCATCGTAGTTTAGGCGTCATTGCGAGCGCAGCGCGGCAATCTCCTTGCAAGCGAAGCGAGCACCAGTCCCCAAGACCGCCTTGTAGTACACTCACGAGCGGTAAGGCGCTCCAAAACAACGAAACCAGGATCATTCATTAGCATCATCGCATATCAAACTGCTCGATACCTGTATTCTGTAAAGGCCAGACTGCCTGGTATAACGAAATCCCGAGACAAGCTTTGGGTGATTGTTGTGCCGCGGCCCGGACGCACGTTCCGCCGTAGGCGGAATCCTTGAACTTTTTGCTCTACTTTTTCTGTCCAAGAGAAAAAGTAGAAAGGAAAAAAACCAACCCGCAAAGACTGACTGCCAACAAAAAAATCTCTCCAAAAAAACTACTCTAAAGACTGACTGTTTTTAAGGAAAGAAATTATAATAAATCCAGCCCAACAAAAACTTACTTCCTCTACCTAAGTGTCTTCAAAATAAAATCAATGCAATTAATAAACTGTAAGAAAAGACTGCGTTGCAGTTAACTCGGCTCTTCGCTCTGTTTCTTCGGACTGCGAGCGTCCCTGCCTGCCGGCAGGCAGGTTGCGTGAAACAACTTAATTCCCTAAACGATGAAAGAGGTCTTTCACCTGGTGGTCCCAAAGCATGGATTGATCCTTGATCTCTCTTTTTTCTGCGAAGTCCTTGATGACAAGGATGGTTTGATTGGTGACTTCCGATTTTTCAATCGCGAATTCAAAGTATTCGTCCCGGGGTGCGTGTGACCAGTGAAAGCGAATAAATTTTTCTTCTTCGCTGTCCAGCACTTCCGCTGTGTCTTCCGATCCGTTCCAGGAAAAACTATATACGCCGTCACGCTCATCCACCTTATCTGCAAACCACTCCTGCAATCCGGAAGGATTGGAAAGGAAGTCATACAGAATGGTTGGAGAACACCGCACCGGATATTCCAGCGTATAAAGTTGTTTTTTGCTCATCTTAGTCCGTTAATACTGTCAAGGGGTGCAATAATAGAAAAATAATCGATGCGTCAAAATTTTTTTACCCCGTTTGACGGCGTTTTTACCGCAGACAACTATATTATTCTAAATTTTAGCCAAAATTTTTTTGTTCATATGGAGGGTTTCCCTAATTTGGAATACTATTCAGGTGCATAGCATGCTGAATGTGAGAAACCGAAACGTGATGGATATTTTGGGATAAGTCCAAAACTAACTATAACCAATCATCTTGAAAATAACCATCAAATAAACCAATCCTATGAGTATGCGTCAACTCAAGATCACGAAGTCTATTACCAATCGTGAATCTCAAAGTCTCGAAAAGTACCTGCAAGAAATCGGTAAAGTCGAGCTCATTACTCCCGAAGAAGAAGTTCGTTTAGCCCGTCTCATTAAACAAGGTGACCAGCGCGCTTTGGATCGTTTGACCAAGGCCAATCTTCGCTTTGTGGTGTCTGTTGCAAAACAATACCAGAACCAGGGTCTTTCTCTTCCCGATTTGATCAACGAAGGAAATCTCGGTTTGATCAAGGCAGCACAACGCTTTGATGAAACAAAAGGATTCAAGTTCATCTCCTATGCTGTGTGGTGGATTCGTCAGTCCATTCTGCAGGCATTGGCCGAACAGGCAAGGATCGTTCGTCTGCCCCTCAACAAAGTGGGCCTGACCAATCGTATTCAAAAAGCCTTTAGTCAGTTGGAGCAGGAATTTGAAAGAGAACCATCGGCAGAAGAACTTGCAGAAGTACTGAACATGGACCTCGAAGAAGTTACTTCTTCACTGGGCATCAATGCTCGTCACGTGAGCATGGACACGCCGCTGGCAGAAGGAGAAGAGAGCACACTCTTGGATGTGCTGGAAAATCCCAACGCCGAAAAAACGGATGCGGAACTGGACCATCGCCAGTCATTAAAACTGGAAATCGACCGTTCGCTGCAAACCCTCACCGAAAGACAAAAGGAAGTGATTTGCTTTTTCTTTGGAATTGGCGTAGATCACCCCTTGAGCCTGGAAGACATTGGTGAAAAATTCAACCTCACCCGTGAAAGGGTTCGGCAGATCAAGGACAAGGCCATCACCAAACTCAGAACCCAGCAGAAATCGCACCTGCTCCGCAGTTACCTGGGCTGATCTTGTTCCATCCTTCCTATCTTTGCGTGAAATTTTTTTTAATGAACATCTTAGGATGTTCATTTTATTTATCACGGATTTCACGGATTAAGATTGGATTTCACGGATTGATTAGAGGGATTTTCATGGATTGATTAGAGGGATTTCATGGATTGATTAGAAGGATTTTCATGGATTGATTAGAGAAAGGGTGTAAGTATGAGGATACAGGTAATTTTGGAAGGGAGAAGCCACAGTATTTGGGCAGAATTTTCTAATCTTGAAATGAGATATTTCTCTTTGTTCAGAGAAGGAATTTGAGCAATTATGCTCTATGAAATATGAAGAGCTGACGGGAAAAATAATCGGTTGTGCCATGAAGGTGCATAGCTATTTTGGCATGGGGTTTACAGAATTGATTTATCACAGGAGCCTGGTGGTTGAATTGGAAAAAATGGGACTACAATCTGAAGGGGAAATTGAAAAAAATATTTTCTATTCTGGCATATGTGTTGGAAAAAAGAGATTGGATTTGATTGTAGAGGATAAGGTTCTGATTGAATTGAAAGCAGTTCCGGAATTGAACAAAGGCTGCTTCCGACAGCTAATTAATTATTTGAAAGTTTTCAATATGGAGGTTGGATTATTGCTGAATTTTGGATCGGCAAGCTTACAATTCAAGAGATTTGTCAATTAGTTTATCTGTTACCTCCAATCATGATTCGTGAAATAAAATCCAAATAAAGAAATCCGTGAAATCCGTGTAAATCAATCCGTGAAATCCGACTTTAATCAGTGAAATCCGTGATATATGTTTGAATCATTACAGGACCGGCTGGAAGGTGCGTTTAAGAATTTGAAAGGTGAGGGCCGGATCACCGAGCTGAATGTGGCTTCAACGGTCAAAGAGATCCGCCGTGCTCTGGTGGATGCCGATGTGAATTACAAGATCGCCAAAGAATTTACCGACACCGTGAAGGACAAGGCGCTGGGAGAAAAAGTAATCACCGCTATCAGTCCCAGTCAGCTCATGGTCAAGATCGTGAAAGACGAACTGGTAAGACTCATGGGAGGAGAAGCAGTTCCGTTCAATGCCAAGGGCGCACCGGCAGTTATTCTCATCGCAGGCTTGCAGGGCTCGGGTAAGACCACGTTCAGCGGAAAGCTTGCTAATTATTTGAAGAAACAAAAACTTTCACCGCTGTTGGTTGCAGCCGACGTTTATCGTCCGGCGGCGATGGAACAATTAAGGGTGTTGGGCGAACAAATCGATGTGGAAGTGCACCTCGAGCCGGAAAATAAAAATCCGGTGGAGATCGCGCAAAATGCCATTCGCGAAAGTAGAAGCAAGAACAAGAATGTAGTGATCATCGATACGGCCGGAAGATTGGCCATTGATGAAGCTATGATGACCGAAGTGGCGAATATCAAATCAGCTGTTCAACCTCAGGAAATTCTTTTTGTTGTGGACAGCATGACCGGGCAGGATGCCGTCAACACTGCGAAAGCATTCAATGACCGGCTTGATTTTTCCGGTGTGGTGCTCACGAAGCTTGATGGTGATACCCGCGGTGGTGCTGCGCTTTCTATTAAATACACAGTCAACAAGCCCATTAAATTTATCAGCAGCGGAGAGAAGTTAGACACGCTGGATGTATTCTATCCCGAACGTATGGCCCAACGTATTCTGGGAATGGGTGACATTACTACACTGGTAGAAAGGGCGCAGGAACAATATGATGAAGAAGAAGCAAGAAAGCTGGAGAAAAAGATCAGGAAGAACCAGTTTGACTTTGCCGACTTCAAGCAGCAGTTGCAGCAGATCAAAAAAATGGGAAACATCAAAGACCTCATGGCCATGATCCCCGGAGTAGGGAAGGCCATCAAGGATATTGATATCAGCGATGATGCGTTTAAAGGAATAGAGGCGATCATCAATTCGATGACACCTGAAGAACGTTCCAATCCGGACCTTATTGATGGAAGCCGCCGCAAGCGAATTGCCAAAGGATCGGGTAAGGAGATCAGCGAAGTGAATGCATTCATGAAGCAATTTGAACAGATGCGCGAGATGATGAAGACCATGAATAAAATGCCGATGGGAAGGATGATGCCGGGGATGAAGAGGTGAGGGAGTGGGTGTTAGGGTATTAAGGTAATTAGGTATTAAGGTATTAGGGTGGAATTGCCACCTACGCCAAGGATTCGGTGGCCAAAGAGGAATTTGGAATTGGGAATTGGGAGAGAGCAGGTTACTACGAAATTTTCAATCTCTCCATTTTAATCCTGAATCCTGGAAATCATGGATAATCCTGGAAATCCTGGTTGGAATTGGGAAGAGAGCAGGTTGGGGGAATTGCCGAATAAATAGAACCAACTGCTTCAAAATCACAAACCATTCCCCATCAGCTCAATCCATTCATCCCTTATAGCTGCGATAAGTTTTACAAATCTTTATTGTCATTTTCCCCTTCAAGCCTTAGATTTGCAGCTTAACAATTATTGTTTCACGCATTTAAATTTCTATTTAAGATGCCAGTCAAAATCCGTTTACAAAGACACGGGTCCAAGAAGAGACCCTTTTACTTCATTGTCGTTGCTGATGCACGCAGTCCCCGCGATGGTAAATTCATTCAAAAACTCGGTACTTACAATCCCTTAACCACCCCTTCCACAGTGCAGTTGGACCGCCAACGTGCGCTGGATTGGTTGCACAAGGGTGCGCAGCCTACTGATACCGTAAGAAAGATCTTATCATATAAAGGAGTTTTATATCTCAAGCATTTATTGCGTGGTGTAAAACTTGGACTTTTTGATGAAGCTACTGCAATGGAAAAATTCCAGAAATGGCATTCCGAACACGAGGCTCAGATCAGGAAGCGCCAGGAGGAAGCCCAAAGGGAAAGAAGAGGCAGAAGAAATCCGCCCGCACAACGCCGTGAAAGAAGACCGGCACCCAACGGCGGCACAGAAGCCTGATCAACCACGATTAAAAAGATTATCCCGGCCAATGGCCGGGATATTTTATGACCGGGATGACCAGGATTTTTTAAGCTGGAAGATTTGAAGATTACCACGAATAATTGAAGGATTTTTTAGATTGAAGACAATACTGGATGGCCTGCTCAAACTATTTGATTTTTTCTGAGAGGCTTTTTAAAATTTTACTTCATAATCAAATCAAATCAATTCATACTCACTTCATCTTCATCAATGAATTTTCCAGGATCTAACTACTAACAATAAATCTATTAACGTCTGCCAACTATCAACAACAAACTATCAACTGTACTAAGAAAATCTATCACCAACTACCAACTATCAACTACCAACTACCAACGCTCCTATGAATGAATATTTCAAAATTGGTAAACTGGTCAGCAGCTTTGGATTAAAAGGCGAACTCCTCTTAAAGCATCACCTTGGAAAAAAGACTTCGCTTAAGGGATTGAAAGCCGTGTTCATTGAAGAAAGAAAGGAAAGTTTTATTCCCTGGTTTGTAGAACATACCAAGATCAAAAGCGAAGACGAGCTCTATATAAAATTTGAAGGGATCAATACCCGCGAGCAGGCAGTAACACTCACGCAAAAGGAAATTTGGCTGGAAGAAGCAGATTTTAAAAAATTTTCTGCCAGCTCTTCCCCCATCAACCTGCTTGGTTATGAGGTGATGGAAGAAGGACGAATGCTGGGAAAAATTCTGGAAGTGATTGAACAGCCCCACCAGCTTCTTTGCCGGATTTCATTGAACAACAAGGAAGCTTATATTCCCCTTCATGAAGAAACAATAAAAAAAATCGACCGGAAAAAACAGCAGGTTATAGTCGCGCTGCCTCCAGGATTACTGGAAATTTATCAGTAGAGACTCCAACTGCCTTGATCGCGTTCCTGGCCTGGATCATATGCCTTTGTTCATGGGCTACAAGGAATCGGAACGCATCTCCGAGCTTTAGGCGAATGAGCTTACTTACGGTCAGGGGAATATGAATGGTGTTGAGATTGCGGCGGCGAGCAACTTCCAGCAATTGCAATAACTTGTTCTGGTGCTGAAAAAATTCAGCGAATACAGCTTCCACATTCACACTTTTTTCAGGAGAATAGGTGCGTGAAGTCTTCATCTTGTTCCGGATCTCGAAAACATTTTTCGGCATCATCATTTTGGTAAAATAATTTCCCCAGAATCCGGGCAGAAACCAGGCACTGGTATCCCGGGTGATGTGTACCATGGATTTTTCAATGTGAGGCAGGTAATAACGATTGTATAGGTTCAGGTGCTCCAGGATCTGAGACACGCTCCAGTTACCTTGTGTTGAAGTATAACCTAGTTTTACAGGGTCTGCCTGCTGCAGGTGTTCTGCCGCAGCAACGATCTGACGAACGTCTGCTTCCAATTGATCAATGAGTTCCTCGGTTTTGAACTTTTTCATGACTTATCATTTTAGGTGGTCGCAGTAAGCTATTCAAAATTAAGACCAGCCCTAACACATGCTTACCATACCGGGTTTCACAACCAAATTGCAGGTCCGCCTTATTTGCGAGGATGATATTACACAAAGCCGAGGTTTTGCTTTTCCATTGCACGCTTTTCCTTAGGTTTGACTGTGGCCCATCCCATTCGTCATATTGCCCATTTTGACCTTGATGCATTTTTTGTTTCAGTGGAACTTCTTAAAAATCCTTCGTTGAAAGGAAAGCCTATAATTGTGGGTGGAGACGGGCAAAGAGGTATTGTAGCTGCCTGCAGCTATGAAGCCCGAAAGTTTGGTATCCAGAGTGCCATGCCTTCCCTCACCGCAAAACGTCTTTGTCCCCAGGCGATTTTTTTGCGTGGGAGCTATCACGAATACAGTCATTACTCCAGGATGGTTACCCAGATCATTGCCGATACGGTTCCGGTTTTTGAAAAAGCATCGGTAGATGAATTTTACATCGACCTAACTGGCATGGACCGCTTCTATGGCGTGAGTGAATTCACGCGTTCCCTGCGTGAAAAAATTATGAACGAGACCGGGCTGCCCATCTCGTACGGACTCTCTACCAGTAAGCTGGTGAGCAAGATGGCAACCAATGAAGCGAAGCCAAACGGATATCTGGAAGTGGCTCCCGGAAAAGAGACGGCTTTTCTATGGCCACTCACGGTAGATAAGATTCCGGGCGTGGGCAAACAAACACAGATTGAATTAAATCAGCTCGGGATTTATACCATCGAACAAATTGCACGAACTCCGGTTGACCAGCTGGAATATCATTTCGGGAAATGGGGGAATAAACTTTTCGAAAAAGCCCATGGTATTTCCGATTCGCCGGTAGAACAGTATAGCGAACAAAAATCGATGTCGCACGAAAATACTTTTCACGAAGACAGCAACGACCCCGATTTTTTACACGCCGAGCTGGTGAAGCTTACCGAGGAAACAGCCCATGATCTTCGCGAAGAAGGAAAACTAACCGGCTGCGTTACCATCAAACTGCGTTACTCAGATTTCACTACTGTATCGAGACAGGATGTAATTGACTATACGGCCCTGGATCATCTGCTGATGGCAAGGGTGAAAGATCTTTTTAATAAACTCTACAAAAAAGGAGAGAAGGTTCGTTTGCTGGGTGTTCGGTTCAGTCACCTTGTTCCGATGACCGTTCAAATGAATTTGTTTGATGATGCGATGGAAAAACTGGAACTCTATAAAGCCGTGGACCAGCTGAAGAACCAGTTTGGACAAGACGCAGTCATCAAGGCTACTTCTCTTAAGCCCAAAAGCGGGAAATCTTAAAATTCCTAAAAAACAGAATATTATTCGGAAATTTTATAACTTCGGAGAATAATATTCTGTTTATGGCCGATTCTCTGGATATTACAGATCTCAAGATCCTTTCTCTTCTTCAGCCCAATTCCTGCCTCGCCAACAATGAACTGGCAAAAAAAATTGGTATGGCTCCTTCTGCTGTGCTCGAACGTGTACGCAAGCTGGAACAAAAGGGAATCATTGAGGGATATCCCACCCGTATCAAACCAGAAGCCCTTGAACTCAAATTGCTTGCTTTCATTTTTATCAAGAGCAGTGAAGGTCCGGGCAATGCAGCTGTCGCCAAACAGCTCTCAAAAATTCCGGAAGTACTGGAGCTTCATCATATTGCCGGTGAAGATTGTTACCTGGTCAAAATCCGCGCCCAGGATCCCCAGTCCCTGGTTCATTTAATGCGCGAAAAATTCAGCAAGATCCCCAATATCCTTTCTACAAAAACCACCATCGTACTGGAAACACTGAAGGAAGACAACCAATTGCCCATTCCAAAATCGTGATCAGATGAACATTGCAAAACCAAGTACATCGAAGGCCTGGATCATCGCCTCCTTTGCCGCGATCTACCTCATATGGGGTTCAACTTATCTTGGTATTTTACTGGCCATCAAAACCATTCCGCCATTTTTCATGGCAGGCATTCGTTTTTTTAGCGCTGGCATTTTGTTGCTGGGATGGTCATTGTTTAAAGGAGATAAAATTCCATCCCTGTCCTCCGTTGCCAAAATTTCATTGGCTGGAATGCTGATGTTGTTCATTGGCAATGGTGCAGTCACCTGGGCCGAACAATATTTATCGAGCGGTCTGGTAGCAGTACTTGTGGCCACCGTTCCACTCTGGTTTGTGGTGATGGATAAGAGACAGTGGAGGTTTTATTTTTCCAACAAACAAATCATACTCGGACTTTGTATTGGCTTTGCCGGAGTAGTGCTTTTGTTTGCAGGAAAAACTGCCGCCAGTTTATTGAGCAGCAAAATGACTATCATTAGTCTGATTGTATTAACCATCGGTACACTTTGCTGGACCAGTGGTTCATTGTATGCGAAGTATCGTAAAATGGAAGGTTCTACCATGATGAAAGTGTCCATTCAAATGGTGAGTTCGGGCATTGGCTTTTTTCTGGTTGCATTTGCTACAGAAAGAGGAGACAGTCGCACAATGAGTCATGTTAGCGCGCAGTCGATCTTTGCCATTATCTATCTCATTGTGATGGGATCCATGGTTGCTTACCTGGCCTATAACTGGCTTTTGAGTATTCGTCCGGCGTCCATGGTAGGCACTTATGCTTATATTAATCCTGTGGTTGCTGTGTTCCTTGGATGGCTGGTTGCGAATGAACATATCAACGTACAACAAATCTTTGGACTGGCCGTCATCATCATTGGTTTGATCATTGTGAATATATCCAAAGAAAAAAAACAATCTTCACAATCCTTGCAAAGAAGCATTTCTATCACCATGGAAAAAACGGGGTAGGTTTCGCGAAATGACCCCAAAATCTTTTTGGTCATCAAACAAGTTTATTCTCTGCGAAAACTTCAGCGTCTTCTTTTCTTTGCGCTTTTTCTTCATAAGTCCGTGCCCCCAGTTTCTTTATGCGGAATATCTGGTAGAGCAAATAAATGATCACAGTCCATACGGTTGCGATGATGGAATAAGCCATGAACAAAAGCCAGACCGGTGTGCGGAACCTTGCGGCCCAAAGTGAGCGTTCGCCAAAATGGTTTTCTCTCACATAATATTTTCCCCAGGGTACCGTCTTTTCCTGTGAAAGATTCCCAAAGCGATCGTTGTCTTCTACTCTTGCAATCAAAACGAGATTTCCCTTCGCATCCTGCGCAGGCAGACTATCGAGCTTGAATTCTTCCTTCACCATTCCCAACGAATCAGTGGTCAGACTTTCATTATCTCCGATTTTCAAAGCTCCTCCCAGTCTTTCCACACCAATTTTTACTTCCACGCCTTTTTCCGGGACCCACTGTCCATTTTCCCAACCCTGTACCAGCACTGATACCGAGGGGGTCCCTGATTCGTTCACGGTATCCACCGAAATTCTTGCCTTGCTAATTTCCAGCTCTGTACTGGTTTCATCTTCTTTATTGGTGGCTTCGGCCACAGCAATGAATTTGTGTTGGCTCGATGCATTCCATTTTTCTTTGAATGAAGGAGGAATAACAGTCCTTCCTTCTCCTTTTTCATCGGTGCGCAGTTTCGTGATCAGAAATTCGGGACTAAGACTATCGAGATAGAGTTGGATCACTGCACCATCGAGTGGCGTCAGCTGGTTGTTCGCTTTGATCCTGCCCTGCACCTGTAGCCACTGAACCCTGTTATTTGCGTCATAGTAATGAAGCGAAAGCAAAAGAGCAGGCTTTTCGTTCTGGGCTTTGGTGGCAAAACAGAAGCAGAGGAATCCTGCAGTCAGACTTAGCTTAAAGAGATTCTTCATTTTCAGAAATTGTTTCGTGAATGGGAATGATCGGAAAAATGCGGGCAAAAAAAGTGATCACGAGCAAGGCTCCTGCCAATGAACCCATGGCGATGGCCCACTCTTCCCAGCTGGGAAAATAATGCTGGTATCTGATAGGGGCATCATGCATGGGAAGAAACGGATGGAGCAGTGTTGGTGTAACGATCAGATATCTTTTGAACCAGGCTCCTACCACCACCATAATTCCTGCAATGAAAACCGGCAGGGGTCTTCTTCCTTTTTTAAATAAAAGAATAATTACGGGAATGAACATGCCTACAAGGATCGCGAACCAGAACACGGGAGCAAATTCACCGGCGAACAGGTTGGTGAGATGAGCTGCTTCCGGTTTTTTCATTTTGAACGCAGGAATGAGATATTCGTTGATATTGAAATACAAATAGAGCAATGCCAGCAAAACCACAATGCGGCCCATTCTTTCAAAATGTTTTTCGGTTATGTATTTTTCCAGGTGATAATAGCGTCGGAATACATACATCGCCACCACCACTCCTCCGGCTCCTACCAGAAATGCACCAGAAATAAAATAGGCTCCGAAATTGGTGCTGTCCCATCCAGGTCGGTAGGTGGTAGCAAATAACCAGGAGGTAACCGTGTGAATACAAAAGGCAACAGGAATGATGGTGATGCAAAGAATATTAATGGCCTTGTCGCTAATCCTTATCTGTTGAGGGTTTCCTCTCCAGAAGGAACCCAGGATCCGGTACATCCTGTTCATCCAGCGTGGAGACCCCTGCTGATGATGCAGCAGGATCTTCAGGTCGGGCAGAAGAGGAAAGTACAAGAGCAGGAGGCTGATAAAAAAATAAGTGCCGATCACGATCACATCCCACATAATTGGCGACTGAAGGCGAGCATAAAGAAATAAATGAGTAAAGCGCTCGGGTCTTCCCATGTCAACGATGATAATGATCGAAGCAAAAGCGATGGCGGAGACCGCAATGATTTCGGCTATGCGTGTCAGTGGTGTACTCCAGTGCACATTGGCCAGACGCAGGATGGCTGTGATCAACGAACCAACAAGGCTGATAGCAACAAAAAAAACAAAATTGGAAATATAGATGCCCCAGGATGCATAGTCGCCCATGTTGGTAACTACCAGCCCTCTTGTCAGCTGGCGATAATAGGCGAAGGCGCCAACCAGGCAAATGGCAATGAGCACGCCGGTCCAGATGCGGCCACGTAAACCGAATTTCTGTGGCAGGAGATCAGTCGTGATTTGTTCGGATAGTGCGATGCTAGAAGTTTTCACAATCAGTATTTTTTATGCTTTTTGTTTTTCATTTTCTTTTCCTGCTTCGAATGGAAAGTTTCTGTTCACCGGTGGCAGATAGTACACGCGTGGCTTGGTTCCCAGATCTTCCATCAGGCGGTAACCCGCTTTATCGCGGACCAATTCACTGAAGCGGAAGGTCTCACTTCCATTGGTCACCGAATCTTCGTTCATGTCGCCAAAAAAGAATACACCGTTTGGACACGCGCTCACGCAGTGCGGCAATCCTCCGCTTCGAACCATGTCGGGACAGAAATCACATTTGCCTACGGTTCCTTTTTTCTGGGGCACACTGGTTTCCGGTGAATAGGGCTTGTTTGCGATTTCGTTGCTGAGGCCCGGATCTTCCCAGTTGAACACACGGGTAGAGTAGGGGCAGGCTGCCATGCAGAATCGGCAACCGATACAACGATCGCTGTCGATTAGTACAATACCATCCTGTCTTTTGAATGTGGCATCTACAGGACAAACTTTTACGCAGGGCGGTTCGTCGCAATGCATGCAGGTGGTGGGTTGCCAGTAAGGAGCCGTATGTTCCGCATCTTGCATGGGCTGCACCTTGATCCAGTTTTGTCCCGGATGTACATGGTGCATATGATTGCAAGCGGACTGACATTTTTTTACATTCTTGCAGCGGGACAGATCGATCACCATCACGAAACTTTTTCCGGCAATTCCCTTTCTTGCTTCACTATTGGAAACCTGTTCCATGTCGGGAACCGGTTTCAAAAATGCCTTGTCTATTTCAATCACTTCACCATCGATTGAAAGGAGCTTTACTTTTTCACCCGATGGTTTTGTTTGTTCGTTTTCTGAAACAAATGGATTTGCTTTTCCGCATCCTGCAGCAAGACCCGTAAGGATGCCGGCGGTGAGAAATTCTCTTCTTGACGACTCATTTTTCATCACAATTGATTAAAGTGAAGCAGATTTTTTTTGGATCCAGGATTGTATGTCGCCTGTACTGGCCTTTTTCTTTGTTTCAGGAATATGGGAGACATCAATTTCCACCAGCCTGCCGTCCTGTGTCAGCATTTTTGTTGTTTGAACGGGAATTTTTTTCCTGGGCCGGCGAAGAAAGGCAGGTATGGCCAACAGGGAACCAATCCCAATAGTCCAGCCGATAAATTTTTTTCTGGAAAGATCTTTATTTGCGTGCTCCATATAAACCAGTTAGTAGTAACATGAAATTAGAACCACGGAGGATTTATTTTTCCAACCTTCATCAAGAAATCAGATGATTAATGTCAGGTGAAGATCTCAATCGTGGAAGGTGAAAGGTCGTGAATGGTGAATGGGGCGCGATGAGTGTGCGCAGAAGTTTACATGAAGAAAAACCGGTTCCATGTGATAAATTGTTTCATAGTTTGTTATATCTCGCCTTGGGGTTTCAAGCAATACCGAAACTTTATTCCTGATTTACCTATTCACTCTAAATACTTCTTACTACCGACTATCAACTATCAACTATCAACTGTCAACTTCACTTAATGGATAGGAATAAAAAAACCGGAGTTTTAATCCGGTTTCATGTTGAAATTATTTTTTAAAAGTCCTTAGATAATTGACCACAGACCAGATATCATCCTGGTCAGGGATTTTCTTTTTGAAGGAAGGCATATCGTTCCGGCCTTCGGAAGTTTTATAAAAAAATGCACCATCCACCTGCTTTTGAATATCCGGTTTGGAAAGATCATCCGGAAGGGTTTTCAGCTGGGCAGCCTTCGGTCCATCACCCTTTCCTGATTTACCATGACAGGATTGACAGTGTTTGATCCAAAGTTCTTTACCCGCAGCAAGGGATTCCGCATCGGCTTTTACCGGATTGGGCATTTTGATGTATTTGTCCGGCACAGGCCAGGGATCATTGAACCGGGCAACGGTAAATCCTGCGCCTGCTACAAACAAAATTGGTAAGATCATTTTTTGAAATCTCATGATGTTCGAAGTTTTATTTTTTTAAATTGGTTGCGTTTCGTTTTTTACTGAATCATTCACCTAATAATTCCACAGCCTTGTGATGTTGAACCCGATCAGGAATTGTCCCTTGGTATAGTCATTCTGGTTGAAAAAATTATTTCGTTGTGGTGTGATATAAGAATAGTTACCCAGGAAAAACTGGAAAGCATGCGAACTGGTAGACAGCTCCAACCCCAATGCAAGGTTCGGCCTTGGATTGTCCGTTACATGCTTTGTGAGGGGCTGGTCCACATTAAAGATAATGGCCATAGCAGGTTTTAGTTTAAATCTGCCGGAGAACGCAAGGGCAAAATGATTGTGGTTCATTTCACCTTTCAACACGCTCGACACACTATCAGGCCCCGTAGATCCTGTCTTCACTGTTTCATAATATCCGTTCACAACATTCACGTGTGAAACACTGGGGGCAAGTTGCAACGAAAGTTTTTCTGAAACCTTCCGTGCGATCATCAACTGGTGGAAATACATCAGGCGATCGGAAGAATGCGCGAAATTATCTTTATCACGGGTATCGATAGCCGCATCTACATAATAACTAATGCTTACCGGATACTGGCCTTTTGTTTGTTTGATGATGGCATATTTTCCATATGCTTCCCAGGTCATGTTGGCTTTGGTGATGGAAACACCGATCATCAGTTTCTCCAAAGGCACATAATTGAAGCCAAGACGAATATTGGAAGGAGCAAAAAAACCATAAAAATCTTCATAGCCATTGTTCACCGTTCCAAAGCGGTGCATGATGTCCATCTCAAAAGATTTTTTTATGGGAACCATCACTGTTTGATTGTCTATGAGCCAGATGCTTCCAAAAGTATTTTTAGCTGGCTTCACTTTTTTAACAGGAGCTGGTTGCTCGGAAGCCGCACTATCCGATTGTGACCAGCTGGAAAAACCGATGGCCAGTCCGCAGCAGATTCCCGCAACACGTAGTAACCTGTATCGATTGATTGTTTTCATTGTCTGAAGTTTTAGTTAGTTGTTGGGAGCTCCGTTGCGTATCCAGTCCAGGATCTTTTGCACGTCGGCAGGTTTGACAGTTCCACTCGGAGGCATTGCACCGCCTTTTATTACCGTATAGAATGGACTGGCATTTGGCGCGATGGTATTGACAAAGCCACCGTTGATTAGTTCACCATAAGCTTTATCAACAGTAAGAGTGGGATGTTCCGTACCAGCTGCATCATGACAACCACTGAGTGCACAATTTTTTGTGAGTATGGGCAGGATGTCTCCACTGAAACTAACCTGCTGGGGTGGACCGTTGGGATCGGCACCGGGACTTAGAATATCTTTATAACAACTTTGCATGCCGGCACTCGCCATCAGCAACAGGATCATAAGCGTGCGAAAACGTTTCATAATTTTTGTTTTAACTGATGGAATTTATTTTTTGAATTCGGCATTGCACTTGATGGCTACCTTGTCTGCAATGTTGTTGGATATAATCGCAAAATCGGTTTTCGCAAAGAACTGGAAGGTGAGGCTGAAGCCCGCCAGAGAAAAAGCATTCGCACCGGCATATCCTGCTGGGAAAGTGGCGGTTCCTGAATAATCGAGTTTGGCGGTAAGTGATTTGGTGACCCCATGAAATGTAAGATCAAGGTTGACGATATAGCCTTTGTCGGTAGGACTGAGCTGAACGGATTTGGAAACAATTTTGGCGATATTCTCTGGTTCATCCAGTTTGCCTGCTGCGGTTCCGTAAGTTCCCAGAAGACAGCCCGCATCTCTTCCTGGTTCTCCTGTGTTTACGGTATTGAGCCGCACCCATCCTTCAAAACTGGTATTGGCAGGATTGGCTTCATCAAATGAAAAGGAGGTAAGACCAAACATATTGAACCTTCCTGTGAGCAGCGCGCCGCTTCCGACATAGGCAGTTTCCCACATTACATTGGAGTGTGTCTTATCATAAGACCAGCCATCAGAAGCCTTTATAACTGCAGTGCCTCTTTGAATATTTGATCCATTAGAAGAAATAATCTCATCGTCGTGTGTGCAGGAAACGATATACCCCAGGCTGGTGATGCAAAGGGCGATGATCAGATAGGGGGTTTTGATAAAACTTCTCATATAAAAGCGTTTGGATTGAAAAATTGATGGCAGCAAGCTATCAAGCATTCGATGACATTGGGCTGACAGTCATCAAGGCAAGAAATGATTGATGTCATGTGGTAGATCAGAACCCTGCATTGGATTTTTCTTCCCGATGATCCTGGCCTGAGGGTCTGCTCGTGTACTCGCTCCTTATCCTTAATTTTATCGCGAACAATCAATCAATTGAATATGCAAACAGCATGGAAGGAATACCAGGACAAAAACCAACAAAGATTCTTGGACGAGATGCTCGAACTCTTACGCATTCCATCAGTGAGCGCCAAGACCGAAAACAAAGAGGACATGCGTCGGTGTGCCGAACTGGTGAAAAAAAGATTGCTCGATTCTGGAGCAGGCAAGGCCGAAGTGATGGAAACCGCCGGACATCCTGTGGTCTATGCAGAAAAAATTGTTGACCCTTCAAAACCCACTGTATTGGTATATGGGCATTATGATGTTCAACCTGCCGATCCGCTGGAACTCTGGCACAGTGGGCCTTTCGAGCCGGTGATCAAGGATGGAAAAGTATATGCGAGGGGCAGTGCCGATGACAAGGGACAATTCTACATGCACGTGAAAGCACTGGAGGTGATGGCACAAACAAAAACTTTGGAGACAAATATTAAATTTTTAATTGAAGGTGAAGAAGAAGTGGGATCACCCAACCTGGGAAAATTTGTTGCTGAACACAAAGAGCTGCTTCGTGCGGATGTGATCCTGATCTCAGACAGTGCCATGATCAGCACGGAAAACCCTTCGCTCGATATTGGCGTACGTGGCCTGTCTTATATTGAAGTGGAAGTAACCGGCGCCAACCGCGACCTGCACAGTGGTACTTATGGTGGTGCTGTGGCCAATCCGATTACTATATTGTGCAAGATGATTGCATCGCTGCATGATGAAAACAATCATGTAACCATTCCTGGTTTTTATGATGATGTGGTGCAGGCCACTTCATCTGAAAGAGAACTAATGGCCAAAGCTCCTTATAATGAAAAAGAATACAAAGAGGAACTGGGTGTGCGTGAACTCTGGGGAGAAAAAGGATTCACCACCAATGAGCGAACCGGAATTCGTCCAACCATTGAAATCAATGGCATCTGGGGCGGATATACAGGCGAAGGTGCCAAGACGGTTCTGCCTTCAAAGGCTACGGCAAAAATTTCTGCGAGACTGGTTCCGAATCAGTCTTCACATAAGATGACAGAGATGCTGTTGAATCATTTTCAAAAGATCGCTCCGCCTTCGGTACGTGTACATGCTTTTGAACATCATGGAGGCGAACCATATATGACTCCCATTGACAGCAAAGGTTATCAGGCGGCCTCCAAGGCCATTCAAACGACATTTGGAAAAACGCCCATTCCAGTGAGAGGAGGAGGCAGTATTCCTATTTGCTCCATCCTGGAAAAAGAGCTTGGAGTAAAGATCGTATTCATGGGTTTTGGTCTGGACAATGACAACCTGCATTCACCCAACGAAAAATACAACCTGGAAAATTATTACAAAGGCATCGAGACCATTCCCTATTTCCATAAATTTTTCGCGCAAAAAAAATAAAGGAGTGTTGAGCGTTGTTGTAGTTTTTTACCGGTGGTCCTTTTGGATTGCGCCTTAAGTATCGTCGTTAAAAGTTATCGTTATAGTTCGAAAAAGAATTTAGTGCGACAAGTTTCCAGCGTTCGAACAGTGATGAATAAAATCAAACGGCCGTGAATCAGGGAAGTTTGGCGGGCGGATTCACATTAAGGGGCCGTGCGGGATTCGGTATTCGTCCGGCGATGGGAATTTGAGTATCGCTCTTCCAGGCATTCGGCATCCGGACCGTAGCTCCTGGATCAGGGAACAGGCAGGGCATATGATCCAGAGGCAACAGATGAATGCCTAGGGTCAATATGGGAACCTGAGATACATACTGTTGGAGCTGCCAGGTTTTTAGTTGAAGTTTTGGTGTATCTGATTTTTCTGTAAACAATTCTAAAGTCAGATTATATTTTCCGGCTGGATAGTTGTTGGAATTCTGAGCCAGCACTGTGAGTGAGATCAGACCAAAGCAAAACAGAAGCGTTAGTTTCATGGCATGTTCTTTACTTTAAATTTAAATAATTTCCTGCATGGCGGAAAAGGAAAAACTTCGCCTCGACAAATATCTCTGGGCCATTCGCATTTTTAAGACAAGGACCATGGCTGCAGCAGCCTGTGATACCGGCAAGGTGAAACAACATGGAACTTCAGTGAAGGCAGCGAAAAATGTTCAGATCGGCGATGAATACGAAATCAAGACCGAAGCAAAAAAATGGGTGGTCAAGGTAACGGGCTTGCTCCACAACCGTGTGGCTTATACGGAAGCCATCAAATATTACCTGGACCTCACACCACAACAGGAATTGGATAATCTTCAGTTCCAGGCCGCATCTTTTCATACCGGAAAAAGACCCAGCAAGATCGGACGCCCCACCAAGAAACAAAGAAGAGAGCTGGATGAATTTTTTGGAGAAGAAGATGAGAAGAAAAGCTAAGAGGTTTGTGAGAGATAGCTGTTGGCTGATGGCTTTTGGCTGTTAGCACTCGATTGTAGCCTACGGCGAAAATTTAATTGGGAATAGTTAGCGCAATTCATAGGTCTTTACATTTTTTTTACCCAAATAGATCGGTGTTGTCTTCTTGGTATTCTTGTTCGCTGCTCCACAAAATATTTTTCTACGCGTCGAAAAAAATTCTTCCCGTTTCCACTAAAGATCCTCCACTCTCAAAAAATTCTTCTTGCCGCATCAAAACCTTTCACCATTTTTAAACTATTCGCCTCCAGATATTTTTTCTTTGCCCCGCCCGCTGTATCCTGCCAGTAAATTCTTAGCGCCTTTTTAACCTTAGCGTCCCTGCCTGCCGGCAGGCAGGTTTGCGTGAAACGCTCTTCCCGGTTAGCCTCTATCTACATTAGCGTCGAATGTTCTTCCGGATTTCGTCGGTGCAATGACTGATGAACATTTCTGTGATCACTTCCATTTGGGTAGCATCGATTGGCTTGGTGACGAGCCCTGCATTGTATTTCTCGGCAAAGAGCAGGTCTTGTGGAAGTGATGAAGTAGTAAACAAAACAACAGGCAAGGCTTCAAAACCTTCCATCGAGCGAAGGTGCCGAAGTACTTCCTTTCCATTTAGAACCGGCATGTTGATATCAAGGATGACCAGGCAGGGAAGGGGATCGTGTTTTTGCAGCAGGCGGAAATAATGCAGCGCCTGCTGTCCATCAGGAGCGGTGATCACTTCAACGTTTTGGGTATAACGGCGAAAGGCATCCTGTACCAACTCGAGGTCGTCGGTATCATCGTCGGCATAAAATACGATATTCCTGGGTCCTACAGCTTTGGTCATCTGGCTTGTGTGTTTGGCTGCGCTGTTCATGCCTCACCGCCATCACCATAGTCACCCGATATTCCCGGCAGAATTTAATCTTTCACATTGAGCATTCCCAGTTCTTCCACCCTAATCTGGTCCAGATAGGGTTCGAGAATAAGGGTGGATGCGGAACACCGGGCTTTTTGAATGTGGTGGCGATACTTCACATAAAATAATTCTACATAAAACTCTTCGAGCTGGTATAACAGTACAACCTGGTTTCCTACTCTTCGTTTGCCGATATAGACACCTTGTTTGTAAAGCAGGGCTGCTTTTTCCTGCGCAGGCAGCAGGTTAAATTCAAACATCGTCATAATCTTTTTCCTCCATTGTACCCGGCCACAAATACCATGCAGCAAAGTTGAGCTTTATGAAAATATTGTATGAGATACATAGAAAAGCGTGACACTACAAATTTAATGGAGATTCAAGAAAACCAAATTTTTCACCGGAACTTCTTCGGCGAAGGCAACCCGTTCAACGCCTGAAACCAGCACCCGGTCTAATTTACAGCCTATTGATTGATGGATGAAAATAACTTTGCGCGCCACCTTTATTGTAACCGGGTACAGTGCCATCCTGTACCGATCATTCCAACTCCAAAACAATTCCATGCGCAAAAACACCATACTTTGGGCGGATGATGATGCCGATGATTTGCAGATGATGCGGGAAATTCTCACGAAGAGTAACCATCATTTCGACATTGTTGAAGTGAACAACGGCAAGCAGGCACTTGACTATCTAAAAACAGCAAAAGAAAATTCCAGCCTTCCCTGTCTGGTGATTCTCGATATCAATATGCCTATTCTTGATGGTAAGGAAACTCTTTCCATCATCAAAAAAAGCGATCCCTTCAAACAAATTCCCGTTGTCGTCTTTACTACTTCAGAAAGTGAGCTCGATAGAATGTATTGCAGAAAACTGGGTGCAGAAATGATCACCAAGCCACCGAGCTTTACTACCCTGGAATCCACAGTGGTAAGGCTTTTAGAGTTTTGTAATTGGAGCAAGGGATGAAGAGAGAAGCTTGGAGCTCTTAGCTGCTGGCTGTTAGCTTTCATGAGCGTAGCCTTCGGCAAGAACAAAGCCGGGAATAGTGGATCACAGATTTTTTGGGGGAAGTGATTTTGCAGATATGGTTTATATCCGATCATGCATTTCTTGTATTACGGTCATCTGAATCGCAGATTAAAAGATGAAAAGATTGGACAGTAACAGTTACATGAAAAGTTTCAAGTGAATTAAAGAAGAGGAGACTGCTTCGCTCCGCTCGCAATGAACAGAAGAGCTGTGAGTTGAGAGCTGTGAGATGAGGAGGACCGACGACAGTATCTTAATCGTCGACTAAAAAATTATCAAATTATGGGACATCCTCTTAATTTGAGCATTCGAGATTTAATAACCTAATCCAATAATAGGAAGCCACTGCGAAATCCCACCATCCAAAAATCTGCGATTATTTTTCTCTCGAATTATTTTCTGCAGGATTGTTTCCCTGCGACCGTTTTTGATGAAGGGCTATGGCGAGCTCGGTTACGGTTCTACGCTGGTCTCGCAATTCGTCCCAGTCACGTCCACCAAGAAGTGATTCGCGAAGTCTTGTCACTTCGCACTCGTACATCTCTTTGAGCAGGTTCAGGTCGATACTACACAATTTCTTATCCATGTCCTCTAATTCTATGATAAATACCTCAAAGACCATTCCTCATGAGCTTTATTGAACTCATTGTTAAAAAGTTTTGCAAATATTTTGAAATCCAAGTTTAAAAGGCGATCCCTTTTTCCAAATTATTTTTCCTGCACAACCACTCCCATCCATAAACTGTTTATGCTTTAGGGGCAAACTATACGCAATTCTTCAACCTCAAATGACTTAAATCATACCGACTACCGACGCCAGGCATGTTTTTTATATTCCTCAAAGCTAGTTTTGCCTGTCATGAAAGGAATTGGTATTCTGTTTTTGATGTCCCTCATCCTGCTGCAATCTTTCAGCAAATGGGTGATTATAGCTGAATACCAGATCAACAAAGGATATATTGCCAGCACGCAGTGCATCAACCGCAATCTTCCCAAAATGCATTGCAATGGCAAATGCCAGATGATGAAAAAGCTGGCAGAAGAAGAAAAAAAGAATGCACCGACCGGCCCTGCAACAACAAAAATGCAGGAGCCCTGCATCATCCAGGATTTTCGGGTGTCCGATGCAGCAGCCTTTGTTCGCACAGTTGTTGAACATCATTCCTGCTATCAGCAATCATACTCCTTGCACATGCCTTCATCGGTTTTTCATCCACCGGCTTTGGCCTGACCAATTCATGTTCTGTTTTTGCCGGTTCATTCTTTTTCCGCTTTCATCGCGGATAAACTGCTATTAATCTTGCCATGAATTTTACAACTGCAAAAAAATATTTTATGTCTGCTATTCAAAGACTGGCCATCCTGCTCCTCCTTGTCCTCGCCGGATCTGTCAGCCAGGGCCAAACCACGGTGAAAGGAAAAATAATTGATGCACTCACCAGGGAAGCTGTGTACGGAGCTTCCATTCATTGCACTGACCCCAACTGCACCTGCGGATGTACCAGCAATGCTTCGGGCGAGTTTGAAATTGTGTGCAAGGACTGTAAGCACCTGGATATTTCTTTCATTGGCTATGCCAGCCAGACAGTAGACATTGCATCTTTATCGGGCATTATTCAATTAAATGCTGCACCAGCTTTGCTCAATGCTGTAGTGGTAACGGCCAATCGCGGAGAGGGAACGCGTCGGTCGCAGGCACCTGTTGCCATCAGCACCATCAGTACCAAAACCATTCAGGATGCAAAGCCCACTACGATAGACCAGGTGCTCAATAAAGTGAGTGGGGTAAACATGATCAACCTCGGTAATGAGCAGCACCAAATGAGCATCCGTCAACCGATGACCACCAAGAGCCTTTTTCTTTACCTCGAAGACGGCATTCCCGTTCGCACTACTGGTCTTTTCAATCACAATGCGCTTTTGGAAATGAACATGGCTTCCGTAAAAAATATTGAAGTGATCAAAGGGCCTTCTTCTTCATTGTATGGTAGTGAAGCCATCGGAGGAGTGGTGAATTTTATCAGCCTGGCACCTACGGCAGTTCCACTTCTTCAGGTATCGGCACAGGGAAATAATATCGGATACAAAAGAGCAGACCTGCAGGCGGGATTTTCCAAAAACAAATGGGGCTTTGCGCTCAGCGGATACTATGCCGATAAAAGAAACAGCTTTATGGAGTACACCGATTTTCATAAAGCCACAGCAACTGCGAGAGTCGACTATCAGTTCAGCGAAAAAACCAGCCTTTCCAATAGCATCACCTGGCTGCATTATTACAGCGACATGCCGAGCGGCGTGGACAGCACTATGTTTGCTACGCACAGTTTTGTGAATCCGCAAACTTTCACTTATCGCAAAGTGGATGCACTTCGTTATCATTCCACACTCACACACAACTGGTCGGCCGCCAGTAAAACTACGGTGTCGCTCGTGTACCGCGATAACACCATCAGGCAGAATCCGAACTACCGGATCAAGGATGATTACCACAAGGCCGGAAATGTATGGATAGGCAAAAAAGACATGGCCCATGGTGAGATCAACGAGAGCAGTTTTCATAGTCTTGCAGTCATTGGGCAACACCGCCAGAAACTGAATTGGAAGAACGCCCTATTGATTGGAGGAGCGACTTTAGACCTTAGCCCTTCGACTTACCGGGCTGATTATATCCGGATCAAAAAAGATACAGTCACAAAAAAATATGTAAGTTATCAACCTACCGACAGCACGCTGACCAACTATGCTACAAGGATCAATAACTATGCATCTTTTTTGAGCGCTGAATTCAGCCCTCTGCAAAAACTGCGCATCGTGGCTTCCATCCGCTATGACCTGTTTCAATACAATTTCAACAATCACCTGAAGCCTTCAGCTTTTAGCGGATCGCCTGACACCATCAGCTATTTTAAAAAATTGAGTTCCAAGGTTGGATTCACCTGGATGCTTTCTGGCAACAGCGGCATTTACGGAAATTATAGTGAAGGATTTGTTCCACCACAGGTAACAGAAATGTACACAGGAGTTAAAGTTCCTGACCTGAAGCCGTCCGTTTTTTATAATTATGAAATCGGAGGATGGTCAGAACTCATTAAAAATAAACTAAGCACCGATATCAGCCTTTATCAACTCAGAGGTACCAATGAAGTGATCTCTGTTAGGCTCAACGACGGTTCCAGTGAAAACCGCAATGCAGGAAAGACGCTTCACCGGGGCATTGAATGGGGTGTAAATGCTACCCCGGTCAAAGACATCAGCTTCCGTTTTAGTTCTGCTTACAGCAGGCACCAGTTTGTAGAGTTTGTGGAAAAAGGAAATAATTACAATGGAAAGGAGATGAACAATGCGCCACACTGGATACACAACACAGAACTCTGGTACAAGCCTTCCTTCATCAAAGGCCTGCGCCTTGGCGCGGAATGGCAGAAGATCGGAAGCTATTATATGGATCCACTGAATTCGGCCAGGTACAAGGGATACGATGTGTTCAATATCCGTGCAGGTTACCGTACAGGTGCATTTGAAATATGGATGAATGTATTGAATGCGACTGATAACTACTATTCATACATCTCCACCAAGAGTAGTTCTTACAGTTATCAGCTGGCCGAGCCGAGGAATTTCAATTTAGGTATCTCTTATGATTTCGGACAACTGATCAAACAATAACTGTAAGGATCATCACACACACTCAGTCATGGAACTCAGAAAATAGTTTCGCAGGAATGTGATTCGCTGGCTGGTCCAGATCCCGAGTACCCTGGGTCTTCTGTTTTTGGCCGCTTTGGGGTTCTGTTATACTTCGGTAAAAAAGCAAAAAAAAGACCGGCCAGAGCAAACGTTTGCCCGACGTATTCGTATTCATTAGAAACTGGCCATGAAAAAATTCCTGCCCCTGATCTTACTGCCCCTTCTATTGTCGGCGTGCAAAAAAGCGGACACGCTGGCGCCTGCAATAACACTGATTGCCCCTTCCGACAATCAGGTGCTTACTGCCGGAAAAAGTTATACAGTAAGAGCGCAGATTTCGGACAACAGCAGCATTCACATGGTACACGTGATGGTGATGGATGAAGTGAGCTTTGAACACCTTGTCCTCTTTGAAGAGCATATTGATTCAAAACACTACGACCTCAATAAAAGCTTCACACCGGTCTCCGGCCATGGTTACTTCATTCACATCGAAGCAGAAGACCACGACGAAAATTCTTCCTCTAAAGATCTTATTGTTACAACGAATTAGAAGACCTCTATTGTGAATGTTGATGGTAAGTGGTTGATGGTTTATAGAAGAGAACAACCGCAAAGAGCGCAGGGAAGCGCAAAGAGTCGCAGAGAGCATTCCCTTTGCGGCTCTTTGCGTATCATTGCGTTCTTTGCGGTTAAAATCTCTTCGATTCAGTTGTACATACTGCTATAAAAGAACCACCAGCCACAAACTATCTTTGCTTCATGCGCATTGATATCTTATCAGTCTTGCCAGAGTTGCTTCATAGCCCGTTGTCTCATTCCATCATGAAAAGAGCGCGGGACAAAGGGCTTCTGGAAGTGGAAGTGCATGCACTTCGCCAGTGGGCAGTGAATGAATATGGACAGGTGGACGACTACCAGTACGGAGGTGGCGCCGGCATGGTAATGATGTGTGAGCCTCTTGCCCGGGCCATTGAAGAATTGAAAGCCGCGAGGAATTATGACGAGATCATTTACCTCACCCCTGATGGAAAAACATTGGATCAGAAAACTGCCAATGCTCTATCACTTCAGGAGAATCTTCTTTTGATCTGCGGTCACTACAAAGGAATTGATGAAAGGATCCGCGAGCACTATGTGACACGCGAAATTTCCATTGGTGATTATGTATTAAGTGGAGGCGAATTGGCTGCTGCGGTGCTCACCGATGCAATAGGACGGCTCATACCCGGAGTGCTCAACGACGAGACCTCTGCTCTTACAGATTCATTTCAGGATAATCTTTTATCGCCACCTGTATATACACGTCCAGCCGATTTCAAAGGATGGAAGGTTCCGGAAATTTTGTTAAGTGGTGATCCGAAAAAAATAGATGAATGGAGGAATGAGATGGCAGTAAAACGAACAGCGGAGAGGAGACCGGATTTATTAGAAGGAGATAGTTGATACAGGGATCGGCGGTCCTCGGTCGTCAGGCTGTGAATGATCAACTTAAAAAAAAGAGCCTCCTGTAGAAACAGGACGCTGTTGATTAGGACATTGCTTCCTTTGTTATGGCTTGGGAAGCGCTGTATAAAATTGAGAGATCGTTCAACTATAATTTACTAAATCTGTTCTGGATTTTAACGAATAATTTATCACGGATTTCACAGATTAAATATGGATTTCAAGGATTGATGATTGGATTTTGAGGATTCCTTTGATAGGAAACTATCGCAATTGCCAGTTCCTGAATCCGACTCTATCTGAGCTCACTCATTGATCTGCATCAAGAAAACGATCGGTCATTTTCATGGAACCCAATCTTAATCCAGTAATTAATCCTGCTTTAATCAATCTGTGAAACCAATCTTAATCTGTGAAATCCGTGGTCTAAAAAAAGTGCCCCGCTAAGAATAGCAGGGCTTCACCCTTAACCATACGAAACCAAGTTCTTTCTATAATGAAGTATAGATTGTCTTTCTATTAGTAGGCATCATAAAATTAAGCCCCTAAATTCAGCCATGGGAGCGAGTTTCGGTGAAAGCCTGAAAACTATCGGTAAATATTAAGGGTGAAACCCGTGAGAGAAAATCCAATATCTGTGCCTCTTCTGGCCAAGGTTGTGTTAAAGAGAACCCTTGTCCAGCAAGGATTGCACTTCGGATACAGCAAGATCACATTTCTGTTTTACCGGTTCAAAATAATGAAACAATTTATCCGCATTTCCGGAGGCAGCATCTTTCTCCAGGTGTTCGAGTAAAGGATGAAGCTCAGTGGCAAGTCCTACATAACCAACCGTTGATTTCAGGCTGTGTGCTGTTCTTCTTACCTGGTCGAGATGCTGGTTGCGGATGTCTTCTTCCAGTTGCGAGAGTTCACCGGGTGTCTGTTCAACAAATTGCATCAGGATCTCGCGTTCAAAATTTTTATCGTTGTTTGAAAGCTGGCGCAGATAATTGAGGCTGATATGATGAAAATTCAATCCCTGTTCTGCCAGGTGCTGCGCATGTTCAGGAACGTGTTGCGCATTGCGGGCAATGATGTTATACAGCACCGTTTCCTTAATTGGTTTGGAAACATAATCGTTCATTCCAAGCTGAAGGCATTTTTCTTTTTCACCCACCATCGCGTGTGCGGTCATGGCAATGATGGGAACATCCATGTGCATTTCATTACGGATGATGGAAGTGGTGGTGTATCCATCCATTTGCGGCATCTGGATGTCCATGAGAACAATGGAATAAGCTTGCTTCTTCAATGCTTCAATGGCTTCTTCTCCGTTGTTGACAATGGTATGATCCATCGACCAGCTTTTCATGAGGTGACGCACCAGTTGCTGGTTCATGGCATTGTCTTCCGCAATCAACACCTTGATCTTTTGAAGCGGAACCTGTTCCTCCTGTTCGGCCAGTGCTTCCGAATAAAGTTGGGCCATATCAGGAAGTTTGTACTCGAGTTCCAAAATAAATTCCGAACCTTTTCCCAACTCACTTTTTAATTCGATCGTTCCTCTTTGCAAATCCACCAACTGCTTCACAATGGACAGTCCGAGTCCTGTTCCACCAAATCTTCTGGTAGTTTCCGCTTCCGCCTGTTGAAACCTTTCGAATACGCTCAATTGTTTCTCCGGAGCAATACCAATTCCAGTATCCGACAGGGTCATCCTGATGCGCACAATTTTTTCTGTTTGCATCAGTGGTTCCACCATCAGGTTGATCTCACCCTTATCGGTAAACTTCACTGCATTGCTAATGAGGTTTACAAGGATCTGCGTGAGCCGCACTGCATCGCCGCAAAGAATATCGGGAACGTCTTTGTGAATATTGACATGAAAGGCCAGCTGTTTTTCTTTTACTTTCTCCACAAACATGGCGCCTACAGAGCTGATCATGCTGCGCAGGCTGAAACGTGTTTCTTCGATCTGCATCATGCCTGCTTCTATTTTCGAAAGATCGAGTATGTCGTTCACGAGGGTCAACAAATTTTCGCCTGCCGAATGAATATTCTGAATATATTCTCTTTGTGTAGAATTTAATTCAGTTCTCCGAAGAAGATTGGTAAAACCAAGGATAGAGTTCATCGGTGTTCGGATTTCATGGCTCATGTTGGCGAGAAATTGTTCTTTCATGTAGGCCACATCCTTGCTTCTTTTCTCCGATTCATTGAGCGCCTGGATCATTTTCTGCTGTTGCCTTCCCTGGTTGATAATATACCAGAAAGCAAGGATCACGGCAACAAGCGCAATGGCAGTGATAAAAAATCCCCAGAGCCTTGCACTTCTGCCGGTGGACTCCACCGAATAAATGATGTCGTGAAGCTTTTCCTGGCGGCTGTTGTCGATCTGTGTGATCAATGCTACGATGCTGTCTCTGATCTCTTTTCCGCGGTTGGTGCTCACCATCGTGATAGCTTCCTGTTTTCCTTTTTGCCGAATGGTGGAAAGGACAGATTCATTGAAGGCTTTCTTTTCATTAATGAGAGTGGAAAGCAAATTCAGTTGTGGCATGGGAGCTTTAGTTCCCATGTGCTTTTGAAGATTGGTGAGTTCTTTATTGGTGGCAAGTGTATTTTGCTGCAGGTTGAGATCAGGAAGGTCCGTGCCCGAGATCACCGCGCCACGTACATCACTTTCCGCAGTTAATATATCAGTCTCGAGGTGACGAAGATTGTTTTGGATTTGCAGTTCGTTGAGCAATCTTTTATTTCCTTCGGTAAGCCGGCGGATGTTGTATCCTGAAATTACCTGAAGAAAAACAATGACAATGATGCCAAAAAGAAATACCCACAGGACCAGGTATCGAAAATCGGGTTTATAAATTTTGGAACTCACCTTAGCCGAAAATACAACATTCAGCTATGGGCTTCAGTGTTTAACCGCAAGAATATATTTTTTAAAGAATTTGTAAGCACCGTAAATACAAAGGATGGTGCCAAGCAGGCTCAATAATAGAACGGTCATTCTTTTGTGGGAAAGCCATTCATTCAGGAGAAAATACTCCGAAATAATCAGCAGCAGGGAGAAGAGTATGAAGATTAAAAATTTTTTCATAAACATTAAAAGAAAAAGGCTGCGTCCCAGGCAGCCGTTCCCTTAGCATTTTGATCAACGGTTTGGGATACAATACCTGGTGGTATTTCATAGTCTGGTTTGGTTGCGACAGCGAATGGTATTGTACCACGAAGCAAGGGTTACCGGACGTTTTTCTGGATATTGGTGATAACCCAATAAAAATACCCTTAGTTTTTTCATGCAAAGAAACTCTTAGTCTAAACCATAAAACGCTTCGACGAAGACGAAATAAGAAACGGTGAATTTTACAGCAGATTCAAACGCCTGTTCAGGTTTGATTTATGCGTGTCTGCAACAGGAATTGTGGTCTTGCCAATGCTGATGGTACCTTCCTGGATATAGTCGATCTTGTTGATGGCGACAATATAACTGCGGTGTACGCGAATGAATTTTGAAGGAGGAAGTTTTTCTTCAATGGACTTGAGTGTAGCATGCACTACGTGGAATTTCTGGGGGGTATGCACTTTTACATAATCACCCATGGCTTCGAGAAATAAAATGTCTTCTATACTGATTCTTTTAAGTACGCCATTGTCTTTTACAAAAACAAATCCCTGTTCTTCCACTTTTACTTCCTGCTTGTCGGAGTCAATCGCTTCCTGTGCTTTTTCCACTGCCTGTTTCAGCCGGGGAAGCGCAATGGGCTTTACGAGGTAGTCCACTACATTGAGCTCAAATGCTTCAACAGCATAGTCTTTTTTTGCCGTAGTGAAAATTATGAGTGGACGATTGTTGCCCAGTTTTTTGATCAGGTCCAGTCCTGTCATATCCGGCATTTCGATGTCGAGAAGAAGGAGGTCAATGGGAATATTATTGAGGGCTTGAAGCGCTTCGGTTGCATCATTGCATTCTGCTACCAGTTCAAGAGAAGTCAGCTGGCTTACTAATTGCTTCAGGGCCATACGGGCCATCTTGTTATCGTCAACAATTATGCATTTCATGGTTAAGGGGATAAACAAATATAATAAAGCTAGCTATTGCTCATTGAAAAAATTGAGCCTGAAATTCTTTGGTTGAAGCGGAGCCCGGCATGGTTTTTTGTTTCACCCGAACCCCGGTAATGGACTAGTTGTTTCACGCAAACCTGCCTGCCGGCAGGCAGGGACGCAAAGAGAAAAAGAGCAAGGCCGGGAAAAAAGAAAGAGAAACAGAAAGAGGGCGGACTACTTCGATGTTTTTTCTTCATGGATCTTTTTGTGTTCTTCGAATTTTTTTGGCGCCATAAGTTTTATTCGGAGAGTAAATTAGCTTGGAGAAGAATTAAAACGCAAAGGGCGCAAAGGATACGCGGAGAGCCGCAAAGGGTTTAACTGAATTGCAATCTGAAACTTTCTTTGCGCTTCTCTGCGTATCCTTTGCGCCCTTTGCGGTTACTGCTCTCAAAACTCTTTTCAAATACAGAAATATAAAACCAGAAGCATCAATCTGCTTTTACGCCAATCACTGGCAGCGCTTTCTGCCTGATTAGTTCATTCAATGCAGGTACTTCCTTTTGTTTGATGGTATTCAGCTTCGCTAGTTGCACATCTACTTGCGCAGCCAGGTCAGCATAGACTTCACGCACTTGTTTGCTCGGTGCAGAATTTCCACTGTTCGCTACATCAAACACACCCGACAATTTATCATTCAGCCGGATGGGAAAATTCAATACATCCTGTCCGCTCTTTGATTTGGTTTGATAAAGCGTCTCTTCCACCGAAGTCAGTTCCTTGTTGATGCTGTCCGCCATTTGCTTCACTTCTTTCGGCGTATCCTTTCCTTGCAGGGCCACGAATGAATTGATCTGCGCCCGAAGGCTGCGGATGTCGCGGATGGCTTTTTGCGTATCATTGAACTTGTCTTTTACCTGCGAAAGAAAAGCAAACTGCGCCTCATAATCCTGCTGCGATAATTTATAATTCGGGTCAGGAAGAACTGTAAATGGCCTTTCAACCGAATCGTTCGCTATTTTTATTTTGGCAAAATAATTCCCGGGAGGTGCTACAATGGCTCCTGGCACGCCGTTCCAGAGGATCATGCCTTCAATGCGCTCTGCTTCGAGATAACGCAAATCCCAGACAAGCTGATTCATTCCCGCAGACAGATCCAGCTTTGCATTGTTTTCCTTTGAGCTGGTGCTGTATGTTTTAATCAGCTTATGATCCTTGTCCAGGATGGACACTGAAGCCTTTGTGGAATCATTGGCATCCTTTACAAAGTAGTTGACGACGACTCCTGCAGGCGGATTTGATCCTGCATTTCGTGGCGTTCCAAAATTTTGTGCAAAAGGATTTCCAGGCATGCGGTAAGCAGGCGTGATGTCAAATACATGAAGACCTGTGTTTGCAAATGAAGGATTCGTCTGCTGCAACACTGAGAGATCATCGAGCACATAAAACGCGCGGCCCTGCGTAGCTACAACCAGATCATTTTCCTTGATGGTAAGGTCCGTCACCGGAACCATGGGTAGATTCAGTTGAAAACGCTTCCAGTTATTTCCATCATCAAAAGAAATATACATGCCGTATTCCGTTCCCGCATACAATAGGCCCTGCCTTTTTTTATCGGCACGCACCACTCTTGCAAAATCAGTGGCAGCAATTCCGTTGGTGATCTTTCTCCAGGTTTTTCCATAGTCTTCCGTCTTATAAATGTAGGGCGTGAAATCATCGCTCTTGTATTTAGTGCCTACTGCATACAAAGCTCCTTTCCTGAACGGGTCTGCATCCAGGCTATTCCACATAATCCATTTGGGCGCATCTTTCGGTGTAACGTTTTCCCAGTTCTTTCCCGCATCGCGACTCATATACACCAGTCCATCATCACTGCCTGTCCACAACAAATCTTTTTCGTAAGGCGACTCCATGGCGGTGAAGATGGTGCAGTAATATTCTACCGAAGTATTGTCTTTCGTAATCGGGCCACCGCTTGAAACCTGTCTTGATTTTTCGTTTGTTGTTAAATCCGGTGAGATCTGTTCCCAGGTCTGTCCTTCATTTTCCGTTACAAACAAAACATTTCCGGCTGTATATAAACGTTTGGGATTATTGGGTGAAAAGAAGATCGGAAAGTTCCACTGGAACCGGTATTTCAAAACGTCGGCGCCGGCGCCCATGGGATTATCAGGCCAGGGTGATACGGCCCTGTTCTCTCCGGTCTTGTGATCCAGCCTTGAAATATATCCTCCATAATTTCCTCCATAAACAATATCGGGATTGAGCGGGTCAGCCACTACATAACCGCTTTCAGCACCCGCAGTTGGTTCCCAGTCATTGTCTCCGATGGCCGCTCCACTGGTGCGGCTCTTGATACGAACGGTGGTGTTGTCTTGCTGCGCACCAAGAATGCGGTAGGGAAACGAATTGTCGGTGGTTACGCGATAAATCTGCGCTGTGGGTTGATTGCCATAACTGCTCCAGTTCTCGCCACCATCAAAAGATATTTGCGCCCCTCCATCATCTGCCACAATCATCCTTGAACCGTTGTCGGGATCGATCCACAGATCATGATGATCTCCATGAGGAGTACGCAGGGACTGAAAAGTTTTTCCTCCATCTCTACTGCGCATAAAGCCTACGTTGGGAGCATAGACCGTGTTTTCATTTTTCGGATCTACAAAAACTTTGTTGTAGTACCAGGCCCTTTGCCGGATGTTGTTGTCATTGCTGGCCAGCGTCCAGCTGTCTCCGCCATCGGAAGAAGAAAATAAACCTCCATTCTGATTTTCGATCAGCGCATATACCTTATCGGGATTAGAAGCTGCGACAGCTACAGAAACGATGCCCCAGGTTCCTTTGGGCATTCCTTTTTTGGCGGACAGGTTGGTCCATGTTTCTCCGCCGTCTGTACTTTTCCAAAGACTACTTCCATCTCCTCCGCTCTCCATGCTGTAAGGAGTGCGTAACGCGCGCCACATTCCTGCATAGAGCACTTCTGCATTTCCAGGTTCCATCACCAGGTCGGACGCGCCGGTTTGGCTATTGACATACAAGACTTTTTTCCAGGTTTTTCCACCGTCAATGGTTTTATATATCCCACGTGTTTCGTTGGGACCAAATAAATGTCCCATCACCGCAGCCCATACAATGTCTGGATTGCGTGGATGCACAACAATGCGAACAATATGCCTTGCATCTTTGAGTCCAATATTTTTCCAGGTTCTTCCACCATCTTCACTGCGCCAAATGCCCTCGAGGCCTTCGCTTACATTACCGCGCATGGTGTTTTCACCTTCCCCGGCATACACTACGTCTTCATCGCTGGGTGCCACGGCTACCGCCCCGATGCTTCCACCAAAATATTTATCAGAAATATTTTTCCAGTTGCTCCCTCCATCGGTGGTTTTCCAAACTCCTCCTCCGGTAGATCCGAAATAAAAAACATTCTTGTTCCGGTAACTGCCAGCAACCGCTCCGCTTCTTCCTCCACGAAAAGGACCCACCAGGCGGTATTTCATTTTTGAAAAAAACACGGAGTCGTTTGGTGCAGCAGGAACTGATTTTTTTTGAGCAGGGGCATACAGACTAAACAGTGCAGCAAGCAATAGAAAAAAACTTCTCATGTTGTGAATTAAGGGGCATAAGGTACAAAGGGATGGGTATTTGGGAAAAGAAAAATTGCAAGGAAGAGCGTCGTCAGTCGTCTGACCTCAGAAGAGAGGGAACAGAAGAGAGAAAGAGAAAGAGAGAGAAAGAAAAGATTTGGGATTTGAGAAAACAAGGTGAAAGAAAACGCTACTGGCGGAAGGAGCGAGCGTGGGAGGATGTAGAATACAACCGATTAAAAATCCATTCTTCTCCTTAAGAATGAAAACGGATAATGTCTGACGTCAGTCGAGAACTGCCCACTTCCACTTACCAACTCAAAAATAAATAGCTTTATTCAATGAAGAATTCGTTCTCAATAAAAGGAAACCTGCTGGACCTGCACCAACAAAGGATCTATCCTGCGCTGGTTGAGGTGGAAGAAGACAGAATTATTGGTATTCAGGAATTAAAGGAGGTGGATGAAGCGGAATCAAATTTTATTCTTCCAGGATTTATCGATGCGCACGTGCATATTGAAAGCTCCATGCTTCTTCCCTCTGAGTTTGCAAGACTCGCGGTGGTGCATGGAACTGTGGCAACCGTGAGCGATCCGCACGAAATTGCCAATGTGTGCGGGATCGATGGAGTGGAATTCATGATTGCCAACGGGAAGAAGGTTCCATTCAAATTTAATTTCGGTGCACCAAGCTGCGTGCCTGCAACGGTGTTTGAAACAGCAGGAGCTTCCATTGATGCAAAACAGACGGAAACTTTGTTGCGAAGGGAAGACATTTTGTATCTCAGTGAGATGATGAATTTCCCGGGCGTTCTTCACGGCGATGAAGAAGTGATGAAAAAAATTGCAGCCGCAAAAAAATTCAATAAGCCGGTTGATGGACACGCACCAGGACTGAGAGGAGAGGAGGCAAAAAAATATATTGATGCCGGCATCTCTACCGATCATGAGTGTTTTACGGAGGAAGAAGCAAGGGATAAACTGGAAAAGGGGATGAACATCATCATCCGCGAAGGAAGCGCCGCCCGCAATTTTGAAGCGCTCGTAATGCTGCTTCAACAATATCCTGAGAAGATGATGTTTTGCAGTGACGACAAGCATCCTGATAGCCTGGTTGAAGGTCATATCAATCAGCTTTGTGCGCGAGCCATTGCGAAAGGCATTCCGGTTTTTTCTGTTTTGCAGGCGGCTTGCGTGAATCCGGTGAATCATTACAAACTAAAAGTGGGATTACTCCGGAAAAATGATTTCGCTGATTTCATTGTGGTAAAAGATCTGAAAAGTTTCGAAGTGGTTCAGACTTATATCAACGGGCAGCTGGTAGCAGAGGGTGGCAAGACCTTAATTACGCGACAAAAATCTTCTGCCATCAATCATTTTCAATGCGAAAAAATTGACGCGAGCGATCTTAGATACACGGGTACGGGCGAAAATGAATTGATGGTGATGGAAGCCCTCGATGGCCAGTTGATCACTAACAAACTAACTGTTCCGGCGCAATCGCTAAAAAATAGTGAGGGCTGGATGGTTTCCAATGTGCAAAAAGACATCCTGAAAATTGTAGTGGTGAACAGATATGCTCCCGCAAAGCCCGCGGTAGCTTTCGTGAAAAATTTCGGGTTGAAGAAAGGTGCTATTGCTTCTTCTGTTGCACATGATTCCCACAACATTGTTGCTGTAGGTGTAGGTGATGAAGAAATATCCAGGGCCATCAATCTTGTGATTGAAGAGGAGGGAGGAATTAGTTGCGTTGATGAAAAAAACATCTTTGTTCTTCCGCTTACAGTGGCGGGACTCATGAGCGATGAAGATGGCTACAGCGTGGCAGAAAATTATTCTGCGCTCGACCAGGCCGCAAAAGATCTCGGTTCTTCGCTCTCTGCTCCCTTCATGACCCTTTCCTTTATGGCTTTGCTGGTGATTCCTCATCTGAAACTTAGCGACCTTGGACTGTTTGACGGGGACAGATTTGCTTTTGCAGAAGGTAAGGTGAGAGGGAAAGCTTCTAGCTGCTAGCTGTTAGCTGTGAGCTCAATGGAATAGGCTTCTGCGAGAACAATGTTTTAATAGGTGCAATTATAGCTTGCGACTAATTATTCGAGGGGATTGCTTCGCTACGCTCGCAATGACGTTTAAACTACAATGCCTGCAACAGGCTTCAGTCTGTTCTTAAAAACAAAGTCGTGAGTCACAGTTTTGAATTATAATGCAGGTCGAAACGCGTAGACGTCATTGCGAGCGTAGCGAAGCAATCCCCTCGAATTATTAGCCGCAAGCTATAATTGCAACTATTAATACTTTGCCCTTGCCGCAGGCTACAGAAATTGGAGGCCAACAGCTCACAGCTAGCAGCCAACAGCTAACAGCTGATAGCTAGAAGCTAACAACTAACAGCTTTCTTATAAAATAATAATTTCCTCCGTGATCTTTTCATCGCCGAATTGCATCAACACGGTGTAATGTCCTTTCTGCAGTCGATTGGCCAGATTGGATAGAAGGTATGTATGCTCACCTGCTGCTTGTTGTTCCATAGAACAAATATTTTGTAGCCTTCTTCCCATGATATCAAGAATGCTGATGGAAACTTTTTGCGATGTCTTCAGATCGTAAAGAATATGCAAATCATTGATCACCGGATTGGGATAAACCTGGTAGCTCATTGATTCATGCACGCGGCGCAAAACTGCGCTGATGCTTCCTGTGGCACTGCATCCATTTTCTTTGAGCTCAATGCTATAGTCTCCACCCTGTCGTATCACCAAAGAAGCATTGGTGGCACCAGCAATTGGTTGTCCTTTGTAGTACCACTGATAAAAACTGGCGGAGTTGGCGTTTAAAAAATTTCCCTGCTGGGTAATATACACTTGCGGTCGTTGTTTTAAGATTGTGGTGACGCTATTGAGTGCAGGGGCTGTGCAGCCATAGGCAGAAATCATTTGGGCAGAAATGCTGTCGGCTATTTTCACCCAGATGTCAGAAGCTTGTACCCCTGTGCTCCACAGCGCAGTGCCACCTGGAACACCTGAAATATTCAAACGTATGCTGTCGCCAACACAAATGGCTGTTCCTGATTCCGCAACGATATTTCCAGTGGGAAGCGGATGCACTAAAATGTCCATATTCGCGGTTTCAGAACGACATCCTGTGATATCGGTTACATACACAGAATATTTTCCGCCGATTTTAATATTGATGGAAGTATCCGTGCTACCCGTATTCCAATTATAATAAACCGGATCGATCGGGTTTTGTGCGGTGAGCGTGAGACTGTCACCAGCACAAAAAGCAGAACCGCTATTTGACTCGATCAAAGGAGCGGGTGGTGGTGTCAACACCGAGACGAGAATATCATTGTCTGCATAAGCCATACATCCTTGTGGAGAGGTCAGCATCGCCAAATAATCTCCATCCTCCTTCACCCACATACCATGAGCGGTATTGCCATTATTCCATAAAATGGTATTGGATGCATCCGTATTTACAGTAAGCAGCAGGCTGTCTCCTGCGCAGATGCTTTGGTTACCGCTTGATGTGACCACACCATAAGGCCTATCAACCATCACCACCACCGTATCATTCACTGTATTTCCTGAACTATCGCTGAGGGTAAGAATATATTCGGTTGTTACATCCGGACTGGCTTTGGGACGAAGAAGCGAAGGATCACTCAAACCGTCTGCAGGACTCCAGCTTACACTATAGTTGCTGTCACTGCCAGATACCAGCACGTCCAACAAAACAGAATCACCCGCGCAAATGGAATGGCTGGAAACTGCCGATGCTGTAAGGGGTTGGGCTGTTTGTGCACTCGAGAAAATAACGAGCAGGCAGCATAGGATCAGCAGATATGGTTTTTTCATGATAGGGACAGATATAAAGAATCACTAAACTAATAAAATGAGCTGAGGAATGCAAGCTGAGAGCCATGAGAGCTGATAGCTGATGGCTGTTTGCTGATGGCTTTTCTGGGTCGTAGCCTGGGGCGAAGACAATATTGGGAAATAGTGTGTTCTTATTGGAGGTCGTTTAGTGTTTCGGGGAGAAGTTGTTTCGGGGCGAGTTTTTTTGGGAGCCGCTTTACTGGTTTTTATTTGTACTA
>JBJMLU010000124.1:0-7386 GCA_045805145.1 Flavisolibacter sp.
CCGCTCAAGACTTTAACTTAAGAACTCCATGACCTTGCCATAGCGGAACACAGCGCCTTCACGCTTCTTCGAATTAAAGCCCTCCGATTCTTAAACACATTGATACCTGTAGTGAACTTTATTCTGTAAAGGCCAGACCGCCTAGTATAACGCAATCCCGAGGCAAGCTTTGGGTAACTGTTGTGCCGCGGCCGGCAATCCGGGCGGAGCCATTCGGATTGCGTAGAGTTTTTGCTCCACTTTTGGGGCAATGCCAAAAGTGGAAAAAGAAAAAAACCAACCTCTAAGAAATGACCGCCTCTAAAAACACTCTCTTCAAACAATCTAATCAGTAAAGAAGGACTGCCATTAAAAAAACTCTTCAAAAAAATATCTAATCACTAAAGAATGACTGCCTATAAAACACTCTCTCCAAAAAATATTTAACCAGTAAGGAATGACTGCCGGCAACACGCTCTTTTGCGGTTAGCTTCTTCTTCTTCTTACGAAGTAACCAATGATCAAAAGAAAAACAAACACAGCTCCTGCAATCCATATCCACAAATAACCCGCGCGTTCAGCGCGATAATTTCCAATGAATATGAGATGAGACCAGTAAAATGGAAGCTTCAGACGCGGACTCACAGAGCGGTCATGCAGGTAATCCAACTTTGCCCGACGAAGCGCTTCATCAATGGAGTAATCCTTGTCAAGATAAGAGTGAATGCGTTGAGTCAGGTAAGCAGTTGAAAAATCATTGGCATTCCAAAGGCTGGTGATGATGTTGGGACAGCCCGCATAACTAAAGGCACGACTCAAACTCATGATGCCCTCGCCTTTCACAAGATCGCCTGAACCGGTTTCACATGCACTGAGCAAAACGAGTTCTGTATGATGAAGCGGAAGATTGTAAATCTCTTCTTCATACATGATTCCTGATCCAGGCTGTGCGTTTTTTGCGGGAGCAAAAGCAACAAAAGAAAGATCATTGTTCTTCAGATTCACAACGGCATGTGTAGCAAGATGCAGCACAGGATATTTCTCCAGATGCGAAAGAAATTGATCCTTCGTTGCTGCAGTGTCGAAAAAGCGAAGTCCTTTTATCCCCTCGAGCTCATTTACCGAATTGGGAAGTTCATCCAGATGAACCGATGAATCGAAGTAGGAGCGATGTGCAAACGGAGCAAAAGCCAGTGTCTGATGACCTTCAAAAGAACTGGTTTGTTTTTGCAACAGCGAGGTGGAGTACTGGTACTGTATGGAATATTTCTCTACCAGAAATGTTCCCCTTTCATCCTGGAGACTTTCAAAAGAAAGATAATTCAGTTCGTCATCCGCAACAATGATCAGTCTGCGGATGTCAGACAAAGCTATGTTTCCAAATAGGAAATGATAGAGTTCGCGGGATTGTTCCGCCTGTTTTTCATTATCCGAAGATTCATGAAGGCCGTTGATATAATCCTGCACTTCTTCGTGAAAGCCTGCAAAAAATGGCTGCTGGTAACAGGAAAGTTTATTTTTCCTGATCACAAGGGTAGTGAGGGAAGAAGAAGAAAGATGAAAAGATACCAGGGCTGTATGATCATCGAGTAGTTCATTTTGCAAATAGGAAATCGACGGGATCTGTTGTGCGGCAGACAGCTGAATATTGTACAATTTTCCAAGTGCCATTTCATCTTCGCGGATCTGTTTGTCCAGTTGCGCGCGCAGTCGTGGATCTTCCATCAACTGAAGCGAATGAAGCGAAAGCCTCGTGATCTCTGCTCGAAGATTTCTTTCCTTTTCCATATTCGTGTCCGCTGAGGACTGGAGGTATTGCTGCTGTTTCAAAGAAAGTATCGAGGCCTTATTCTGCTGGTCAAAAACATAGAGCGACTCGATATAATTTTTGTCGCCTGTCTTCGTGTACAATTCGAAAGCAATATCAATCGGCTTCACATGAACCTCGTATTTGATCCGGTCCAGAAAAAGCCGGGCTTCATCGCTGGTATAGGTTTTCTCTACATAACCGATCAATGAAAATGCAGAACGATAAGCGGATAATTCTTCACGCGCCATAGCAATGGAAGAACTCTGTTGGTACAAATCATGAAAGGCTTCGGCCTTGGCAACCAGCGTGTGAAATAAGTTGACATAAGAAAATACACCGGAAAAAGATTGCGGGTTGGATTCGATAGAGCTATCGCCGTACGCAGGATAAAATTCCTGGATAGCTTTCTGATAATCATTCAGGGATTCTTTCGGAAGATGCTCCTGCCTTTTTAAATCACCAAGCGTCTTGAGCGCCTGTCCATAAGCCAGATGGTCTGTTCGTTCGCCCAGGTCGTGATGCAATGCGATCGCTTTGTTTAAATACAGAGTTGCTGAATCAAGTTCTCCCAGGTTCAGAAATGCTTCGCCCATATTCTGGTACAGCCAGATATTTTTACTTCCTGTGTAATGTACTTTTCTGAAATTATGAAGCGCACTCGTTGAAGCGCCCAGGTGCAAATGAATGAGGCCAATGTTTTGAATGATCTCGTTTCTGTTCACTGGATGAAACGACAGCAGTTGCTGATACATACGGTTGGACTGCTCATAGTCTTCCAGTTTGAAATAGATCTGTGCAAGATTAATGCGATAGTATTCAAAAAGATCTTTATAGTAGGGATGAAGTGGAGAAAGGGTTTCAATTGCTTTCAGAAAATAATTTTTTGACTGGCGAAAATCACCCTTCTCATATAAAATAATCCCCATCATATTGTACAGCCGTTCAATTTCTTCGAGTTTGTTTCCATATCGCGCCTGTATTTTCTCAGCCTCCAGAAAACAATTAACAGCAGAATCGTACCTGTTCTGGTTATAGTAAATGATGCCACTGTACAACCAGGGTTTGAACAGCAATGAATCAGCCAGCTTACTCTTGATATGAATTCCAATTGCGGACTGATATCCATACAGTGCATCTGGCAAGTGATCAAAACTATGCTGGAGTTCCGCAGCCTTGAAGGTGCAATAAAACCGGAGCGAATCGTATCCCGGATAGGAAGGAAGTTTTTTTAAAATGCTGCTGAATAAAGACAGCGCTTGTTCATTGAGCCTGTTTTCTTCTTTCAGGTGTTGATCTGAAGAAGATCCGGTCCTGGACGCTTCTTCGTAAATCTTGTCGGCCTGCCGGTAATCAGAAAGGAAATGAGAGTACGAAGACTCTGTCTTTTGCGAATGGGAAACGAACAGGAAACAACAGAGGGAAAGAAACATGATCCAGAAATGGAAAACTTTCTTGCTCACGTTGAGGGTTTAATGACCGATGATGACCACGCATGGCGGTCTTGGTTTGGACAAGGAAAGGTCACTGGAGAGATTATTGTCGATTGCGGCAAAGGTGGAAGGAAGCGAGGCCTGGCTGAGACCCACCATCATGGTCTGGTGTGCCTGCATCAGGGCCGATACATTTCGGGGAACATCATTGATGCTGTTGTAATAGTAAAGGATGATGTCCATGCTGTTGACCACACTGTTACTCTGGTCGCCTGCACTGTATTTGATGGTCAATTGTTTCCAGTGCTTTCCGGGCTGAAGATCGTTGAAGAAACCGCGACCAACTGTTTCTTTGATGTTGATCTCTCCATCGGCGGGGTTCAAGGACAGCTTGTTGTCGTGTGCCATGTCATAATTACCGGACGGAATTGATTTTTGGAGGTCGGCATTGTATATGGGACGAATGAGGGAATCATTCTGAGAGAGGTAATAAAATTTATCGAGGTAATTGATGCCCGAGACCAGGATAAAACAGGAATCCGTTTCGCTTGTGTTTTCTGCTTTGAATAAGATCTTATAACGCAAACCGGTCTGGCTTTGTCCATCCTTTCCCTTCAACGAAACCGTAATCGCCCCTGTGGCGGGATCAATCTGAAGATTGTCGGGATAGGCAGAATAGGTACCTGCTCTTTGCTGGATTGGCTGGACCTGATAGGCCGTAGTTTTCAAAAAGAAAACGGAATCGCCATAACTCAAGGCCTCCGGGAGCTGCTGTCTTGCCGTCAATGCATCTTTTTTGCAGGAGCCCAGCAAAACTGTGGATGCCAATACAATGAATATAACTTGGAGGCGCATGAAGATTCAGTAGATGACCAAATGTAAACTAATCAATACGTTCCGCCTATGACAAAGGTTTGTTTGTTCGGCAATTAGCGGGCATTTTTGTGAAGTTTTTGTTATGATTAAAATCGGATTGCTCAGAGAAGGGAAAATTCCTTCAGACAACAGGGTGGCTCTTACACCAACCCAGTGCAAATGGCTGCAAATGGCCCGGCCCGATCTGCAGTTCATCGCACAGTCTTCCTCTCACCGCTGTTTTACAGACTCGGAATACGAAAGAGCCGGAGTTGAAGTGAGGGAAGAAATCAGTGACTGTGACATTTTTTTTGGGATCAAGGAAGTGCCGGCAGCGAACCTGATTGAAGGCAAGACCTATGTTTTCTTTTCACACACACGCAAGAAGCAGCCGCAAAACCAGGCATTGATGCAAACGATCATTGCAAAGAAAATTACCCTGATCGACTATGAATGTATGGAACATGAAGACGGACAGCGCATCATCGGCTTCGGATTTTTTGCAGGCGTAGTGGGTGCCCACAATGGAATGATGGCTTATGGAAAAAGAACCGGGTCATTTAATTTGGAGCGGGTTTTTCTGCAAAAGGATTTTAGAGAACTCATTCATTCTTATTTCGGGCTGATGATCCCTCCGATCAAGGTTGCTGTAACCGGATCGGGAAGGGTAGCGCACGGGATTGTTGAAGTGATGAACCTGATGGAAGTGATTGAAGTGGAAAAAGAGGAATTCCTTTCACGCCAGTTTAGTTACCCGGTTTATGTACAGCTCAAAGGCGCAGACCTGTACCGGCATAAAAATTCTTCTGTCTATCACCGCGATCATTTTCATTTGAATGCTGCAGAATATGAATGTCTGTTCGAACAATATATTCCGCAGACCGATATTCTGATGAATGGCGTGTATTGGGATGTGAACATGCCACGTCTGTTTGATGCCACCCGCGTTTCTCAGGAAGATTTCCGCATCCAGGTGATTGCCGATGTTACAGATGATTATCATGGATCGGTTCCCATCAATCTTGGTGACCAGTCCATTGAAAATCCCTTCTATGGTGTGGACCGGAAAAGCCTGCAGAAAACTGCTCCCTTTCTTCCGGGCTCTGTGGATGTAATGGCAGTCGGCAATCTTCCCAATGAACTTCCGCGCGATGCTTCCAAATATTTCGGTGAGCAGTTGATTAAATACATTTTGCCCGACCTGGTCAAAGGTGGTTCCAGGGTGATTGAGAATGCAACCATCGTAAGAGCAGGAAAACTGACAGAAAAATTTTCCTACCTGCACGATTATGCTGAAGGCGATTCTTACAAATAGAGATAATAATCTTTGAGCAGTTCCCGGAATTCAGCTGTGTACTGCTGCTGTTCATTCCAGATCGAAAGTTCGGAGGTAGTTACTGAAGTAAATTTTTGAGAACCGGCAGCGATGATCCTGAATGGAGAATGACGCACAGACTGGCGCAGGTAAATTTTATCGCGTAAAAACAATCCTTCTTTTTGCATTTCGCCATCAAGCTCTCTTTCTCTTTTTGAAGGCAGAAGAAGAAAAAAAATTCCATCTACCTTTAGATTTTTGTGAATGATTTGAAACAGGTCCTGCATGCGAAGCGCCGCGCTATGATGTGCGGTATTTTTTTTGGTGCTGGACGAGGAAATTTCTTTTTCATAAAAAGGTGGATTACTGATGATGCAGTCAAATTTTTTCTGCGGATTAAAAAGATGAATGTCTTTGTGGTGAATAAAAATATTTTTCTTCCAGGGCGAATTTTTGAAGTTTCTCTCTGCCTGGTCTGATGCCTCATGGTCGATCTCCACCGCATGGATGCATACCTGATTTTTTTGCGCCAGCATCAGTGATAAAATTCCTGTTCCAGTGCCGATGTCCAAAACGTGTATTTGTCTTTCGGGAGATAATTTTTGCAGCTCTTTTGCAGACCAGGCTCCGAACACACAGGCGTCAGTTGTTACTTTCATCGCGCAGCATTCCTGGTAGATGATGAATTGTTTGAATTGAAAATAGGGGTTGGCCATATGGTTAGTTCCAGGTAGCGCGGGCGCTGGCGGTGACCGTGAGTTCGGAAAAATCTTTTGCCAGGAATTTATAATAGCCTGTGATTGCGATCATCGCCGCATTGTCGGTACAATACTGGAAGGCAGGAATAAAAGACCGCCAATCATTGTCGGCACACATTTGCTGAAAAGCTTTTCGCAGTCCGCTGTTGGCCGAAACGCCTCCGGCTATGCACAGGTCTTTTATACCCGTTTGCAATGCTGCTTTTTTAAGTTTTTTCAGCAAAATAGAAACGATGCGGCTCTGAATCGATGCACAGATATCATCCAGGTTTTTTTGTATGAAGGAATTGTCGCTGGCAGTTTGCTTTTGCAGAAAATAAAGTATGGAAGTTTTGAGTCCGCTAAAACTAAAATCAAGTCCTTCAATCTGAGGTTCTGCAAAGGAGAATTTTTTTGGATCGCCATTTTGTGCATGACGGTCAATCAAGGGTCCGCCGGGATAGGGGAGCCCAAGCAGTTTGGCCGATTTGTCAAAAGCCTCGCCCGCGGCATCATCCAGGGTTTCTCCAATGATGTCCATGGAAGCAGGACTTTTTGCCACTACAATCTGGGTATGTCCGCCGCTGACGGTGAGACATAGAAAGGGGAAAGAAGGCGGATTTTCACCAATGAGGTTTGCGAGTACGTGGGCTTGCATGTGATGAACAGCGATCAGAGGTTTATCCAGAGCCAGCGCCAGTGATTTCGCGAACTGGCTTCCTACCAGAAGGGATCCAATGAGTCCTGGTGATTGTGTAAAGGCAACAGCGTCTATTTCATTCAGCTTGATGCCTGCCAGTTCGAGCGCTACCTGAGTAACGGGCACGATGTTCTGCATGTGCGCGCGGCTGGCCAGTTCAGGAACGACGCCTCCATATTTCTGGTGTACTTTCTGATCGGCAATAAAATTAGAAAGGATGATTCCATCGCGGCAGACTGCAACGGAGGTTTCGTCGCAGGAAGATTCAATGGCCAATATGGTGATGGAGGGCATGGGTGCAAAAAAAAGAAAAAAACTGCGTTTGGGAATATTTGCTTTAGATGGCCTAAAGCATGTTGAGTTTGCAGTGGAGAGCTGTTAGCCGAGAGCTGATAGCTGATGGCTGTTGGCTGATGGCTTTTCTCGGTGGTAGCCTGCGGCGAAGACAATGTTGGGGAATAGTGTGTCCTTATTGGAGAAGATTTATTTTTTGGGGACGAGTTTTTTTTGGGAACGAGTTTTTGGGAACGCTTTACTGGTTTTTATTGTACTAAGATGCA
>JBJMLU010000125.1:0-36265 GCA_045805145.1 Flavisolibacter sp.
ATTATAAGGACTATCAGCTCAATTTGTCCATGGTGGCGCCTCCTACAGGCGATGCGCTGGTGCAGTACAATATTCGCGCGGGCAACACGGCATCAGAAGGAAAAGATTTTGATTATACCACCAATGGAAATTTCTCAACGCCCTCACATCAACAGCTATTTGCTAGTGGTGTTTCCGGTTCGCATGCCATTACCATCAGGATTTATGATGATGTGGAAGTTGAAACGGATGAATCTTTTACCATTGACTTCACCATTGGCGGAACTACGAATGCGGGCCAGGGCAATATCCATAGCTTCACCTTCATCATCAAGAGTAATGAAATACTGCCGGTAACACTCGTATCCAACAATTATCTCATTGGCAATGCTGCATTCACAATCGGTTCGGCCACGCAGGGAAATATTTTCGATGCACGGGCACAGCGCAAAAGAGCCCAAATAGTGTACAAGGCTTCTGATTTGACAGCAGCAGGCATGGGTGCCGGCAAGATAAATTCTATTTCATTCAGCCTTAGGAAGAACAGCGTCAGGTCTTACAAAAACCTGATTATAGGCATGGGTACCACCAGCCTTCCCTATTTGGCTGATAACGGAATACAACAGGTGTTTACTGACCTGGCAAGCTTCCGCTCTTCCTACTCAACGGTTGATGGATTGAATACCATACCCTTCGATATTCCTTTCGACTGGGATGGCGTGAGCAACGTGGTGGTGGAGATTTGTTATAACAACAATACATTCGATAACAGTGATTTTGCTGATCCCGTCATTTGCTCGGAAGATGATGCTGCTTCTTCCTCACAATCGGCTGTTATTTATCAGACGAATATTGATTGTAGCTCCGACTTCACAAACGTTTTCATTTTTGGTTCGGGGATAAAACCACAGATTCAATTTGGTCATACCAATAATGGTTCTGTTGTTTCAACTGCACTCAATGCTTCAAGAACAGAGAGCCTGGGACCGAACAGTGAAGTGTATTTTTATTCTGCGGCCGGAGTTCTCATGGCACGCATCAAAAATTCTTCTTCTTTCGACTATGGATGTACACAAGTGGTCATAGACAGGGCCGGAACCAGTACGTCTCCGTTCTGGAGAAACAATACTGCAAATAATTTAATGAACAAGACCTTCCATGTGATCCCGACCAATAACAATCCGTCGGGACAATATGATATCAGTCTTTATTTTTCGCAAGCCGAAGCAAATGGATGGCAAACGGCAACAGGAGCGAGCATCAATAGCATTCAACTGGTAAAAGCGCAGGGACAAATCAAAGATGTGTCGCCTTCATCACCTGCGGCCGCAGGACATGTGGATGTAGTGAGTCCTGCAGTAACGAATTTTGGCTCTGATTATGTGCTCACCTACAGTTTTGCCAGCGGTTTCTCCAGTTTCGGTGCGGGTATTCCGGGTCTGTCGCCTCTTCCTGTGGCACTACTCACGTTTGATGGACGTCTGGACAAGAATGCTTCGCTTCTAAATTGGACCACAAGCTGGGAGGCCAGTTCGCGAAACTTCGATTTGGAAAAATCCGCTGATGGAATTCATTTTTACAGGATTGCCAATATTCCCGCAGCAGGGAATAGCAATAGCGAAAGAAAATATTCTTTCCGCGACCGGCAGCTCAATCAAATGAACTACTACCGTCTTCGAATGAACGATATAGATGGCCGATCTTCTCTAAGCCAGGTTGTGCTGGTACGATATGACCAGGTAAGCCAGAATATCTGGGTTGTGAACAATCCATTCCTAACGGACCTGGACATACGTTTTTCACTCAATGCGTCATCGGCGAAAATGCAATTGGTTAGTGCGTCCGGATCGGTGGTTCAGGAAAAATCCTGGAGTCACCCTGCGAATCCATTGCACTGGGCCCTTCCGGGCAATTTGAGCAAGGGAAATTATATTTTAAGAGCAGAAGTTGACGGAGAACCCATCTTCATAAAATTGGTGAAACAATAGTGAAGCTGTGATAAAGTAAATGATGCGGGTGGAGATTAATTATTTCTTAGGTCTCCACCCTGCATTTTTGCTTCAACCCAGAAGGATACAAATTTTTCTAAGTCTGTTTTGTCGCGCTCGTATTCCGCTTCCCCGAGCAGCAAGCGAGGAATCATAATTTAGTTTTATCGGATCAACAGCACATTACCCCTATAGCTGGTCCTCCTGCCATTCTGGTCAACGAGATCAATGATCCAGATATAATTGCCTGTTGGTTGTTCCTTTCCCAGCAAACGTCCATCCCAACCCTGATAGGCATCATGAGTGGTAAAGACGATCTCACCCCATCGATTGTACAATTTCATGGAAAATGATTTCAGTAATTGAGGATAAGGCACCCGGAATAAATCATTGAGTCCATCATGATTCGGAGTAAAGCCATTCGGCATAAGAAAAGAACAGGCTCCTTTTGAGATCCGGATTGAGTCGACAGCCTCGCCACAGGCATTGCTCACGCGCAAAATGTATAAGCCAATATCCGACACAATATAGGTTCGGTTAAAAGAACCGTCCTGCCACTCGAAGCTGCCCTGTGTGATGCCCGGATCTAACAGAAAACTTTGATTATTGCAGATGGTCGTATCCTTTCCCAAATTGAAACGAGGTAAAAGATCATATCGTACCAAAATGGTGTCGGCCTTTATGCAGCCTTCCACCTCTGATCTGACCCAATATTGCCCGGCCTCGTGGATCGTAATCTGCGATAGAGTATCCTGCGTGCTCCAGAGATAGTGAGCGTTGGGATAATTAACATCTACAGAAAGACCGCTGTTTTCACAAAGCGTGGTGTCGGCCCCCAGAGAAACCAGGGGTAGTGGTCGTACAGACACCGACAAACTATCGGTACGACTGCAACCATTTTGCCTTACTTGCAACCAATATAACCCGGGCTGTGAAATTGTAAAACCCGCCGACTGAATTCCATTGCTCCACAGATATTGAGCATTGCTTAAACCAAATTGATAAGATAATACGGAGCCCGCACAAATGCTGGTGTCCTTGCCCAAACTGAAATCGGGAAGAGGATTCACCTGGACCTTTATCGAATCAGTTGTTGAACAACCAGAACCATCGCGGACCTGTAGCCAGAATATACCGCCAGCATGTACCGTGAACTTCGGTTGTGCATCACCGTTTTGCCAGAGATAATCAATAATGGAAGCATTCGTTGCATCCAGTACAAGCGAATCATCCCCACAAATTGTCGTGTCCTTGCCCAGACTAAGGCTGGGAGCTGGTTGTGCAAAAATGTTGACGGTATCGCGGCTGCGGCAGCCATTTTGTTCTACCTCTTCCCAATACTGACCTGTTTTGCGAGCTGTGAATGAATCGAGATTGCTTCCATCCTGCCAGAGGTAATGCGATCCTGTTAATCCCGATTTCAGGCGAATAGAATCACCCGAACAGAATTTTTGATCAGGTCCGAGACTAAACACGGGCCTGGGTTGAATATTCACCCGCATCGTATCTGAAACCGTATAATTCATCCCGGTAACATCAAGCCAATAACTGCCTGCCTGTTTGATGACAATGGTACGCGCTGCCGACCCGGTGTTCCAGTGATAACCAGCATTGGGTATACTGGAAGTAAGGATTAGCGAATCGCCCTCACAAATTGTTACATCAGGTCCCAGGTTGAGGACTGGCTTGGGTGCAGAAGGATAAAAAACTTCCATTTGATTCAACTGGTTAATGGTAGTAGCCAGATTGGGATAACCATCTCCGTCCACATCGGTAATGCATATATCATATAAATCCGCTGTTGTTCGGGCAGGATAAATCATAGGAGGGTCCAGTGCGATGGTTCCGGGAACACTATTGTTCTTGAAGACAACCGCGTTGAACAAGAAACTGGCAACAGCCAGATCGGCTTTTCCATCCCCGTCCAGATCGCCGAGCGCCAGGCCCATGGGATAGCTACAAGAAACAGTGGTTGGAGTGGCAAAAGAAATTGACCCAGGCACGCTGGTATTTCGATAAATGGCAATGGTACTGGTTTGAGAAATCAAAACTTCTGCTTTGCCATCTCCGTCCAGATCTCCGATGGTAAAAAGTTGTGCTCCGGGCCTGCCTTTAGTTGGATATAATATCGGGGGTCCAAAAGACACAGTGCCTGGCGTGCTAATATTTCTTGATACACGCATCGTGCCGTCATCATTTATTACAACCAGGTCGGACTTCCCGTCACCATCCAGATCATTCATGCCTATACAAAAATTTTGAGGTTGGTTGGCCAGGTAAACGGGAGGCGCGAATTTGATCAGTGCTCCGATGCTGATATTTCGGAACACTCCGATCTGCATAGAATTGTAAAAATCGCCCTCTGCTTCTATAATGTCCAGCAGACCATCACCATCCACATCCGATAGAGCTACTGAGCGGGGATAACTGGAACTACTGGTTGGGACATCTGTTCTGGAAAAAGAAAGATTACTTGTTGTACTGTTATTGATCAAAACAGAAATAAGTTGGTCATCTGCAGATGGAACTGCCATATCGAGCTTCCCGTCATGATTCAAATCGCCTACAGCCACCACGTCAGGTTTTCTACCTGTTGCTACAACCTGGCCTGGCAAAAAAGACAGGTTGCCGGTGATGCTCGTGTTCAAATACACAGAGATATTTTGTGAGGCCCAGTTGGAGCTTACAATCTCTGGTTTGCCATCGCCGTCAAAATCAGCGCAGGCTATTCCGGTAAGAAAAGATCCGTTCGCATTAAAATCTTTTCGGCTGTCGAAACTTCCTGCACTCAAACTAACTCCCTGAACCAGGGTAAAAAACTTATTCGAATAAGCAGTTCCGTTGGTGTTACTGACCGAAATATAACTATAGGTAGCGCCAGCAGGCACCGTGACCAGAATAGTGGTTGTTGAAGCAGCAGTGACAGTTCCCTTCACTGCGCCGAAATACACTGCATTGCCCGCGGTTTGGTTGCTAAAATTCTGACCCGTGATGGTAACTGTTGCACCCGCTGTTGTGGAGGAAGGACTAAAGGAGGAAATAACTGGCTGCGCATCAAGGCGAACAAAGGCAAACAGGAAAAAGAAGCAGAAGAATTTTTTGGATAATCTGCGATGAATGTAGAAGGAAGCAGGAATTGCCAATTTGAATTGGTGCGTACGGATTACACAGTTTTTCATCAGTTAGAAGGTTGCGTGGCAATATATAAAAAATTATGAGGACTAAATCTTTGATGGACAAACCGATCTGAGATTTCGGAGGAATGAGAGCATTACAGAAGCTGATTGTTTCGGAGAAACTTCATCAAACAGATTCAAGGATAGAAAAACCTAAGGATTGACAACCCATATCTTATTGTCATTTCTCTTCTCTTTTATAGTTGGTCAATTAATTTAATATAGAACTCAGGCTGAGTTGTAAGGGTTTTCACTTATTGCTTTTCAATTATTTGTTCTAAAGGTACTTAGGGGCTTTTTTATATGGCCAGAACGGCTATTTTAGTGTTCCTAATATCCTGCAATGAGAAAAATCACCGTACTTACCTTGATTTATGCCCTTGGTCTGCTCATAGGGCTCCACTATCTAAGGCCCGTTCCGCTTAGAATTCAAAACATTCATCCGCTTCAGGAAATTGAAAAAGGCGAAGACGAAGAAAAAGAAGACGGCATTCTTCTTTCACAGGAACAGGATTTTAAAAATACCCGGGACATTAGTCTGGGTTATATTCCCCAAAACCGATTGATTAGTGCTTCAGAAAAACTCTTAAATGAGAGAAGGTCCATGAGGAAAAATCCTTCGCTTCGTACCACGGCTTTGACCTGGACGGAGAGAGGACCCAATAGCGATGTTACAGGCGCTTCGAATGGTAACCCCCGCGGTCCCAGCGGAACAGCGGCAACCAGCGGACGTGTCAGGGCGATTTGGGTTGACCTTGCAGATGCCACGAACAAGACGGTATGGATCGGTGGAGTAGATGGTGGTTTGTGGAAGACCACAGATATAACAGCTTCTCCTGCTACATGGACTCCTGTCAACGATTTTCTCGCGAATCTTTCCATTGGCAGCATTTGTCAGGATCCTACCAACGCCAATATCATGTACTTCGGTTCAGGAGAAAAATCTTTCAATGTGGACGCCGTGAAAGGCGGAGGTATTTGGAAAAGTACAGACCATGGAGTAACCTGGAATCTTTTACCGAGTTCAACTGGCTTCTGGAACGTTTCCAAAATGGCTTGCGATGCGGCAGGAAATATTTATGCAGCAACCATCGGTAGCGGTCTCGGTTTGCAAAGATCAACAGATGGCGGTACCACCTGGACCAATATCAGTCCAACGGGATTGAGTAGCCGCGTTTCAGAAATGAAGATCAGCAGCACAGGACGGCTTCACATTACCTGCGGTTATTTTAATTCTTCAGCCGCACTTTCCGGATACAGGTATACAGATAATCCTTCCACGGTTACGTCAGCTACGTGGACAGCACCTGTTACCAGTTTTCCTGCTCCTCAATACAACTGTGAGATCGCAACTGCAGGTACAACTTTGTATGCACTGCTTTCCGATGTAAACTTTCAAACCCCTACAATCTATAAATCAACCGACGGCGGTGCCAATTGGGCTACCACTACTACCAGCCCACCTGTTGCAGGAAACAGCAATACAGACCTGAGTAGTGGACAGGGATGGTACTGTTTGGCTATTGCTGCCAACCCGGCCAGTCCCAATACAGTTGTTGTCGGTGGACTCAATACCTATCGCACTATCAATGGTGGATCAACATGGACACAAGTGGCTCGTTGGGTAGGATCAACCATGACCTATATTCATGCCGACCAGCATTTTGCTGCCTGGAACGGAACACAGGTCCTCATTTCTTCCGATGGTGGTATTTTTTATTCAGGTGACGGTGGTGCTACATTCAGCGACCGCAATACAGGTCTTCGCATTAAACAATTTTATTCATGTGCCGTACATCCCACAACAACAAACTATTTCCTGGGTGGCGCACAGGACAACGGGGTTCATAAACTTACCAATGCCGGATTGGCTGCCAGTGTGGAAGTAACCGGTGGTGATGGAAGTTTTGTTCACATAGACCAGGACCAGCCACAATACCAGTTTGGATCATACGTGTACAATCAGTACAGAAGAAGTACAGATGGTGGAAACACCTGGGCCAGCGTGGATTTTTCCCCGAGCCTTGGACAATTCATCAATCCAACTGACTATGATGATGGAAATAATAAATTATATGCGGGAAGCAGTGCGGGCCAATACATTCGCTGGGAGGATCCTCAAACAGGAAGCAGCTTTACTCAGGTTCCTGTTGCAGCTTTCGGAGCAGCATCAGTAACCCATGTGATGGTATCACCTTACACTTCGAACCGGGTATATTTTGGAATGGATGGAGGAAAGATCTTTCAGATAGACAATGCACATGCTACACCCGTGACAACAGATATTTCTGGCAGCGCGATGAGTGCTTCAACTGTTTCCTGTGTGGCCGTTGGAACAAACGACAATAATCTGATTGCTACTTTCTCCAATTACGGAGCCAGCCACGTTTGGATGACCACTACCGGTGGTGGAGTTGCAGCTTGGGTTAATATTAGCGGAAATCTTCCGGATATTCCTGTTCGCTGGGCCATGTTCTATCCTTACGACAATACCAGGGCCATACTGGCAACGGAAGCCGGAATATTTGAAACAACCAACATCAACGGAGCAGCTACCGTGTGGACGCAAAATGCAAGTTTCCCCATTGTTCGAACAGACATGCTGCAATACCGCGCCAGCGATCAAACCATAGTTGCGGCTACCCATGGCCGTGGTATGTGGACAACAACACTTCCTACTGCGGTTCCATACGTTCAATTTGCAAATGGGTATTCCACTCAAAAAGAAACGACCGCATCATCAGCAGGTTGTCGGGGTTATAAAGACTATACGGTCAGCATGATCGTTACAAAAGCACCGACAGGCACTGCAACAGCAACGGTGGGTGTATCGGGTTCTGCTGTTCAGGGAATTGATTATGATTTTACAACGAACGGAAGTTTTGCAGCTCCCTCCAATATCGTGACGTTTACTACTGGCTCAACTGCGGCACAAACACTCACGATCCGGGTGTACGATGATGCTGATGTAGAGGCCACCAAATCTTTTACGATCAACTATTCTTTAACCGGCGCAACCGATGCGCAACCAGCTACCAGCTTTCAAACTTATGTCTTCACCATAAATGATAACGACAGTGCAGCTGTAGCGCCTTTCTCAGGAAACTTTACCATCGGAACTTATAATGGCAACGCTGCTTCGCAGGGAGCATTTCGAAGCGATGTACAGAGACACAGGCTTCAGGTGTTGTACACTGCGGCGGAACTACAGGCTGCAGGATTAAACTCTGCTACCAATCTAACAAGCATGAATCTCCGGGTGGTATCCAAGGCCAGCACCAAGGCTTATAACGGATTTACCATCTCCATGATCAATACCGGCACAGCCAGTTTGAATGGAGGTTATGTAGCCGGAACATTCACACAAGTGTATTCTGGAAATTATAGCAGTGTAGTAGGAGACAATACATTTATTTTCTCTACGCCGTTTGCCTGGGATGGGACTTCCAATATCGCAGTGCAGTTCTGTTTTGATAATGGCGCGGCTGCTCCAGATGCAGCGGCGGACCAGATGGAGGCAAATGCCGCTCCCCTGGGCGGAAGTGTTTATCCAACTGTGTATGATAATGGCGGAGCCGGTACGGGATGCACTCTTGCTGCGGCTTTCATTTCCAATGCAAGGATCAATGCAACATTCGGCGCCTCTGCAGGAAATCCTGTTGAATCCACGCTTAACACAAGCAGAAGTGCATATCTGGGCATCAACAACGATATTTATTATTACAATAGCGCCAACGGAAAGATCATCGCACGCATTACCAATATCGGAGCACAGGACTTTGGTTGTACTCAGATAACAGTGGATCGTGCAGGTTCGGGAGCTACCGCATTTTGGAACAATATTGCGGGAAACTATCTGACCTCAAAAACTTTCCATATAGTTCCTACAACGAACAATGCTTCGGCGCAGTACACCATTACGCTTTACTATTCGGCTGCTGAAAAAGCAGGATGGGAACTTGCCACAGGCAACAGCTGGAATAATATCAAGATCGTGAAAGTAAAAAGTCAGATCAGTAATTATGCGCCTGCCACACCCAACCCTGATGGACCAGGAGCCTGGCAGATTGTAACACCAATACTTGGTACTTACGGTTCCGACTATACGCTAACAGCTACTTTCTCCTCTGGATTTTCCGGATTCGCAGCTGGTATTCCAGGCATCAATCCTTTACCGCTCACGCTTGTGAAATTTGATGGAAAACTGAATGGCAAATCAGCCTTGCTCCAGTGGACCACAGCATCTGAACAGAACACCAAGAACTTCGATATCGAGAAGTCAACAGATGGAACGAATTATTACAAGCTCGGTTCTGTGAAAGCCGCCGGCAACAGCGCAGTGAATAAGGATTACAGTTTTACCGATCAACAACTCAGTCCCAATAATTATTATCGCCTTCGCATGAACGATATCGATGGAAGAAATGTATTGAGCCAGGTGGTATTGTTACGCGTTGGTGAAGCACCGCAACAGGTTTGGGTATTGAACAATCCTTTCAGCGATCATCTTGATCTGCGTTTTGCCAGTCGCTGGAGCAGTGCAAAATTGCAATTGATCAATTCAAGCGGATCTGTAGTTGCAGAAGAAACGATCAGATATTCTGGTCAGCAATCGCAATGGCAACTACCAGACCATTTAAGCAGGGGTAGCTATTTATTGAGGACCTATGTTGATGGATTGATCCTTACCAATAAAATTGTCAAGCAGTAAAAAATAAATTGATCAAAGCCGGTTCTGAGGGACCGGCTTTTTTATTAACAGAAATTCATCTCAGGTTTCACTATTTTGGGTCTATGGCAAAACTTCGGATCTTGTTTTTTTTCCTTTTGTTATCGCAGTGCATGATGTCCTGTTCACAGTCGGCATATGGAGTAAAAGATATTTATCTATTCAAAACTTTGCGCATGTCCGGCACCGTTGCCCGGGATGAAAATGGAAAAATTTTGGCGCCCCGCGTAGATACGGCTCATTTCATGTATGTGGAAGCAAAAGGAGATGGAGTATCGTGGCTGGGTGCTTGGAAGCAGGGGAGGTCCTATCGCATCAATGCTTTTCCTGAAAACAATTTGCCAATAGAGCTCGGAAAAAATAAAATGACGGGTGAAAATGTTCTGCTTCATGCGTCAAAAGGATACAAGTTCTGGTTACTATCGCTTCTTCCCGATTCCGTCAACAGGCCGTTGCCTGCATCCATGAAGGAAAACGAGATCATACTGCAGGGCAAGTCAGGAAATAAAATCTTTATACTCAGATCCAACAAGGAAATTGAATTGGTACAGCCTGACGCCCAGTGATCATTTTCTCATTTTTTTATAGGCATTGATCAGGCCATTGGTAGATGCATCATGTGAGGATACTACAGAATCATTTTCCAACTCTGGCAGGATGCGATTGGCCAGTTGTTTTCCCAATTCCACTCCCCACTGATCGAAACTGAAAATATTCCAGATCACACCCTGCACAAAGATCTTGTGCTCGTATAGTGCAATGAGTTGACCAAGTGTATAAGGTGTGATCTTTTTTATGAGAATGGAATTGGTGGGACGATTTCCGGAAAAAATTTTAAAAGGAGCAAGTGTAGCTACTTCTTCCGCGCTTTTGCCAGACTTCAGCAGCTCATTTTCTACTTCTTCTTCCTCCTTACCATTCATTAACGCTTCGGTTTGCGCAAAGAAATTGGAAAGCAGTTTCTCATGATGGTCTCCTATGGGGTTGTGTGTTTGGGCGGGTGCAATAAAATCGCATGGAATCACCAGTGTTCCCTGGTGGATCAACTGGTAAAATGCATGCTGTCCATTTGTGCCTGGTTCACCCCAGATGATTGGGCCGGTATGATAGTGTACAGCCTCTCCATTGCGGTCAACACTCTTACCATTACTTTCCATATTTCCCTGTTGAAAATAGGCTGCGAATCGATGAAGGTATTGATCGTATGGTAGAATGGCTTCGGTTTGTGCACCAAAAAAATTGGTATACCAAAGTCCGATCAATGCCATCAGCACAGGAATGTTTTTATCAAAGCCTGCCTGCCGAAAGTGTTCATCTGTACTATAGCCACCTTTAAGAAGCATTTCGAAATGATCATAGCCGATCGTAAGTGCAATAGACAAACCAATGGCGCTCCAGAGCGAGTATCTTCCGCCAACCCAGTCCCAGAACTCGAACATATTCTGTTTGTCAATACCGAATTTTGTTACTTCTTTTTCATTGGTGGACAGCGCAACAAAATGTTTGGCAACCTGTTTTTCATCTTTTGCGGATTGTAAAAACCAGGACCTTGCCGTGTGCGCATTGGTCATAGTTTCCTGCGTAGTAAATGTTTTGGAAGCAATCAGGAACAGCGTTTCTTCTGGATTCACTTTGCGCAGGGTTTCTGCTATGTGCGTCGCGTCCACATTCGAAACAAAATAAGCCTGCATGCCTTGCACCCAGTAGGGTTTGAGTGCTTCCGTTACCATAAACGGCCCCAGGTCACTACCGCCAATTCCAATATTTACAATGTACCTGATCTTTTTTCCCGTGTATCCTTTCCATTCTCCGTTGTGAATGCGGCCACAAAATTCTTTCATTTGCTGCTGCACCCGATGCACATCCTCCATTACATTTTTTCCGCTGGCATACATCGGCTTTCCGGAAAAATTGCGCAGGGCCACATGAAGTACTGACCGATTTTCGGTTTCATTGATCAATTCTCCTTCAAACATGGCTTTGATGGCATCAGCCAACTTGCATTCTACTGCCAGTTGCTGCAACAGCTTCATGGTTTCTTCCGTGCAGATGTTTTTTGAAAAATCAAGCAGGATGTCTTCCAAAGTGAAGGACCATTTTTTAAAACGGTCGGATTCATTGGCAAATAGTTCTTTTATCTGAATTTTCTTCATGGATCCGTAGTGGCTTTCCAGCGCTTTCCATGATGAAGTAGTTGTGGGATTGATCTTGGGAAACATAATCAGAGCTTTTGAATCGTGTCAATGGTCTTGTCCACCATTTCTGGTGTAATGTCTAAATGGGTTACCAGTCTTATCTGCGTAGAAGAAATGGGATGTCCCAGGATATTATAATCTTTTAGTTTCTCTACCAGGCTTTTTGCCGAATAAGGTTTCTTCACGCTAAAGATGACGATATTGGTTTCTACTGGCATCACGGAGTCTACAAATTCTTTTTTCTGTAGCGAAACAGCAATGGCTTTAGCATGCTGGTGGTCTACTTTCAATCTTGCTACATGGTTGTTGAGTGCATAGATACCAGCTGCAGCCAGATAGCCTGCCTGTCTCATTCCTCCGCCGAAAACTTTGCGCACTCTCCTGGCTTTACGAATAAAATCAGCGTTTCCCAACAAAAGACTCCCCACTGGGCAGCCGAGACTCTTACTCAGGCAGATGGAAATGCTGTGAAAGAGACGTCCATATTCTTCAGGCCTTTGTGATTTTTCTACCAATGCATTGAAAAGCCGGGCACCATCCAGGTGAAGTATCAACTGATGCTGGTTGCATACCTCACGGATCTTTTTCATGTCCTCCATTTCATAGCAACTGCCGCCACCGCGGTTGGAAGTGTTTTCAAGGCTCACCATGCTCGAATGTGCCTTGTGCACATCATCGGCATTGATATTCTCCAGCACCATGTCGGCGGTGATTCTTCCCCGGTCGCCAAAAAGCAGTTTCACTGAAGCGCCTGAATTAAAAGCGATACCCCCGCCTTCATATTGATAAATATGTGAAGAAACATCGCAGATCACTTCGTCGCCTGGCTGGGTATGGCACTTGATAGCAATCTGATTGGTCATGGTACCGGAAGGACAAAAAAGCGCAGCCTCCATTCCAAACATGCGGGCCGAGAGTTGTTCCAATTCATTGATGGAGGGGTCTTCACCAAAAACATCGTCGCCTACCGGTGCGCTGAACATGGACTCCAGCATGGCTTTGGTGGGTCTGGTCTGCGTATCCGACCTGAAATCGATGGTCATCTAAGAAAATTTGCGTCGAAGTTAGTTCGCCATTGAATACAAAAATGAACCGCCTGTCCGGCTGATTTGCCTGTAAAACCTCTTTGGCCCTTGAGCTGTAACCCCCGGCGAATCCCTGCGTCCCATTGCTGTCCACCGCTTATCACAAAAAACAAACCGTTCCTGTATAAAACAATGTTCTTTGCATTACATAGTACCTACTTTTGGCCTGTAATAATCATAACCGAGTATTTTAAATAAAACCAAATGAAAAAGTTTTTGGCTGTCCTGGCCTTAGTTTCGGCAACCATGATCAGCAATGCACAATCGAGAAATTTCCGGGTATCCGGTACGGTAACAGATGGCGCTCAGAAAACAATTGAGTCCGCCACCATTTCCCTTCTTCGTCAAAAGGATTCATCAGCGGTAAAGTTTTCCGTGGCAGATAAGAATGGAAATTTTGTTTTTGAAGACATCACGTCCGGAAGGTATATGGTTTCTGTCACAGCAGTTGGGCATCAGATAGCTTTTTCTGAAAAATTTGAACTGTCTTCATCCCGTCCTTCCATCCAGCTGCATAATATCGAACTGGTTCCTCAATCCAAAATATTGGGAGGCGTGGTCATTACTGCCAAAAAACCTTTCATCGAACAAAAAATCGACCGGATGGTCATCAATGTAGAATCATCTGTGACCAGCGCTGGTTCCTCTGCACTTGAAGTTTTGGAAAAATCACCTGGCGTCACCATCGACAAAGACGGCAACATCAGCCTGAAAGGAAAGCAGGGTGTGATGGTGATGATGGATGGACGTCCTGCGTATTTGAGTGGAGCAGACCTGGTGAATTATCTGAAAGGACTTCCTGCCAGTGCAATTGACCAGATTGAGATCATGACCAATCCTTCTTCCAAATATGATGCGGCCGGTAATTCGGGTATCATCAATATCAAATCAAAAAAGAATCGTCAGGCTGGTTTCAATGGAAGTGTTACAATGAATTATGGTCAGGGGGTATATGCAAAATGGAACAACAGCATCAATCTTAATTACCGGACAGGCAAGGTGAATATTTTTGCAAATGCAAACTTCAACAAGGGAAATAATTTCCAGCAACTGGATATCCTGCGAAAATTCAAGGATCCTTCCACAGGCGATGTTACAGCCATATTTGAGCAGACTTCACACATGCACAATCACAATGAATTCAGCAATCTTAAGCTGGGTGCAGACTATTTTCTGAGTAAGAAAACAACACTTGGTGTGGTGACTTCAGGTTTCATTAACCCGGGCACATTCACCAGCAGCAACACCAGCTATTTGCAAAACAACAAGAACGTTGTAGATTCTATTGTTCATGCAGAAAGCATTGACCAGTCGAAGTGGAAGAACGGGAGCGTGAACCTTAACTTCCGCCACCAGTTTGATTCAACAGGAAGAGAACTCACTTCCGACCTGGACTACATCGCATATCGTTCCTCCAATATGCAGAATTTTACCAACATTACTTTTGATCCCGACTGGACGCAACGTCACACCGAAGTTCTACGCGGCGACCTTCCGGTGAAAGTGAATATTTATTCAGCCAAAATAGACTATGCACAAACCATTGCTAAAAATATCAAGTTCGAAACCGGTGTAAAATCAAGTTTCGTCAATACTGATAACCACGCATACTATTATAATGTTACCGGCAATGGAGAAACAGTAGACTATTCAAAGACCAACCATTTTCTGTACAAGGAGAATATCAACGCAGCTTATGTGAACCTGAACAGGCAATACAAAAAGATCGGTGTACAGTTGGGACTTCGTTATGAGAATACTTCCTATTCGGGAAAACAATATGGCAATCCAACGCAACCTGATTCTTCGTTCAGCAAAACTTATGGAAATCTTTTTCCCACAGCCTTTGTGAGCTATCAGGCCAGTAAGAACAATCAGTTTACTATGTCCTTCGGACGCCGCATCGACAGGCCCGCGTATCAGGACCTCAATCCCTTCCTGTTCTTTTTGGATAAATACACCTACCAGGCAGGGAATCCCTTCCTGAAACCTCAGTTCACCAACAATGTAGAAGTATCACATATCTATAAAAATATCCTCACAACCACGTTGAACTATAGCCACACTGTGGATTACATGAATGAAACCTTTGAACAGGCAAAAGATGCAAATGGTAATTTGGGATATGCTACCATCGTGCGCAATGGAAATATTGGAAAGCGTGATGCAGCAGGCATTTCAGTAAATGCGCAACTCACTGCAAGCAAATGGTGGACTGCGATGCTGTATTCCAATTTCAACTACAACAAGTTTCAGGGCAGGCTGAATGGAAATGGAGAATACATTGACGTCGCCGCTTCCAACCTCCTTTTCAATGCCAATAACCAGTTCAAATTTAAAAAAGGCTGGAGTGCTGAACTCAGTGGATTCTACCGTACCAAGGGTGTGGACGGACAGATCATTATTCAACCACTAGGACAGGTTTCAGCTGGCGTTGCCAAACAATTGATGAAGAATAAGGCCACACTCAAACTCAATGTGCGCGATATTTTTCACACCAACAAGGCAACCGGCGATATCCATTTTCAAAATACAGAAGCCCATTTCGTGAACACAAGAGACAGCAGGGTAGCTACTCTATCGTTCACTTACAGATTTGGAAAACCTATCAAAGGAGCAACACAAAGAAGAAAGATCGGAGGCGCAGATGATGAACAAAACCGGGTGAAAGTAGGAAATGGAAACTGAGGGGGCGAAGCGTGATTGGTGAATGGTGAATAGTGAATGGTGAATGGTGAATGGTGAATAGTAAATAATGAATAATGAATAATGAATAATGAATGGTGAATGGTGAGTGGTGAGTGGTGAGTGGTGAGCGGTGAGTAGTGAGTAGGTGGTTTACAGAAGACAACAGAAAAACTGACAGTTGACCTCGCAACAGCTTTTTCACATTGAAGTGTCAGTAGCTTATTGAAACCGCTGGTGTATTGGTAACTCCTAATTTCCCTTTACACCAGTTTATTCCCTATTTATCACAATTCACACCAATCCTGAACAACGCTAGTGAATCTTTGCAGCAGCTTTGGTGTCCTAAAACGGATTTATGAGAAAAACGATCGTGCTCCTTTTTGTCTTTGCTCTTAGTGCTTCGGCCATCGCCCAGAGCAATGCGAGAGTTTGGGGCAACATAACGGACGGCGAAGGCAAACCAATTACTGCTGCAACCGTTTCTCTGTTGAAATCCAAAGATTCATCTCTCGTCAAGCTGGCCATTTCCGATAAAGCAGGAGTGTATGAGTTCGTGGATATCCACGAAGGCAAGTATTTTATTTCGTTTTCTTCTGTCGGTTATGGAAAAAAGTTCTCTGCCGGTTTTGAAGTGAAAGGTTCTGACCTGGAACTCCCTCTGGTTTCACTGCAGCAAAGTGAAAAGAGTTTGAATAATGTGACGGTAACTGCAGCAAGGCCCTTTGTAGAAACGCATCTGGATAAAACCATTGTTAATGTAGAAGCATCACCCAGCAGCGCAGGCGCTACAGCCCTGGAGGTGCTCGAAAAATCACCAGGCATCATGGTGAACAGCGATGGCATCATTAGCCTGCGTGGAAAGCAGGGCGTGATTGTGATGCTCGATGGGAAGCCTACCTATCTTTCTGCCGGCGACCTGGCAAATCTCCTCAAGAACATGCCCGCGTCGGCGATCGATCAGATCGAGATCATGACCAATCCTTCATCTAAATATGATGCTTCGGGTAATTCAGGCGTTATCAATATCAAAACAAAAAAAGGAAAGAACAACGGTTTTAACGGTAGCTTCATGGTAGGCGCAACCACCAGCATCTACAACCTGGATGGGACTCTATATTTTCTACCCAAATCGCAAAACAGTTTCAATTTTAATTACAGGAACAACAAAATAAATTTCTTTGGCAACTACAACCCCAATTTCTTCCGTGGTCGCAATACCATGGACCTGAATACAAAACAGATTGATTCAAGAAACGGAAATCTTACAGGTTACACCGACCAGCAGACCCGATTTAAATTTGGGAATTTCAATCAAACGCTCAAATTGGGAGTAGATTGGTACGCCGACAAGAAAAATACTTTGGGTGTTGTGGCCAGCGGTTTTGTTTTCAATGGCCATCCAACGCCAACCACGGTGGCTGATGTTCAGGACGTGAATTATCAGCTGCAATCAAGGCTCATCTCCCAAACCACCAATGATATCAGCTTCAAGAATTTTACGGGTAATCTAAACTGGAAACACAGTTTTGATTCCACTGGAAGAGAACTGACAGCGGATTTTGATTATGTGAGGTATAGCCAGGTGAACGATATGACCCTTGTCACGGATATTTATGATGGCTCCTTGCAGTATGTGAATACTTCTTCGTTGCGCGGCCATATTCCTTCAGGCATCGATATCTATTCGTTCAAGTCTGATTACACCAGGCCTTTGAAGAATGGAAGACTTGAAGCCGGTATTAAATCAAGTATGGTAAGAAATGACAACATGGTTAATTATGATACTAAGTACGGCGGCAACGACTGGGTTCATGACGACATCCGTTCGAACCATTTCATCTACGAAGAAAATATCAACGCTGCCTATGTAAATGCCAACCGCCAGATCGGAAAATGGAATCTGCAGGGTGGATTGAGGATTGAGAACACGATCTCCAATGGAAACCAGGTGACTTCCAAGACCACTTTCAAACGCGATACCACCAATTTGTTTCCAACTGCTTTTGTGAGCTATTCATTGAATAAGAAAAATACTTTGACAGTGAATTATGGAAGAAGGATCAATCGTCCCAACTACCAGGACCTTAATCCTTTTATTTTCTTTCTCGATACGCTCTCATACCGTCAGGGAAATATTTATCTGAAGCCACAGTACACCAATAATTTTGAATTGAGTCATGCCTATATGGGTAAACTGATCACGACCATCAGCTATAACAATACGAGGGACGTGATTTCACAGATCATCAAGCCAAAGGAAGGAAGCGAAGGAAAGATCCGTTATCTCACACCAGACAATGTGGCCCACCTGCGCAATATGGCATTGTCCATCACTGCGCCTGTGCCGGTTGCCAAATGGTGGAATATGAATTTCTTTTCCACCATCTTCAATAATCATTATACGGGTGTGTATGATACCATTAAGATTGACCAGGCCTTTACTTCTTTCATGGTCAACCTGACCAACAGTTTTACCATCACAAAAACATTCACGGCCGAACTCAGTGGATTTTACCGTTACAAATCGCTGGACCAGTTAACACAAATTGAACCGATCTATCAAATGAGCATTGCTTTGCAAAAACAGGTGATCAAGGGAAAAGGAACCTTGCGCCTGAACGTTCGCGATCCTTTTGCCTGGCAAAAATTTGAAGGCCTGAACCAGTACGGTTACATCGATATGCATTTTGTCAATCACCCCGATTCGCGCCAGATCACTGCTTCCTTTACTTACAGGTTTGGAAAAGCTGCGCCGCAACAACAGCAGCGCCGACATTCCACCAGTTCTCAGGAAGAACAAAGCAGGGTAGGCGGAGCCGGAGGTTAATAATATTCTCTAGTTTTTCTCATGTGCATGTCAGCCCCTTTTTCTAGAGGGGCTTTTTAGTGAATAGTGAATGGTGAATGGTGAATGGTGAATAGTTAATAGTTACGGGGAATGGCTAACAGCTAACGACCAACGACCAACGACCAACGACCAACCACCAACTATCAACTACCAACTCTTTTGAAGTATCTTCGCGCATCAATTTTTGCTAAATTTTGTTTTATGCCTTCATTTGATATCGTGAGTAAGGTGGACCCACAGGCTTTGGATAATGCCGTCAACGTTACCACAAAGGAGATCACCAACCGCTTCGACTTTAAGGGTTCGCATGTGGTCATCAACCTGGATAAAAAAGATTACAAGCTCAATATCGAGACCGATGATGACATGAAGATGAGGCAGCTCATTGATGTCCTCATTAGCCGGGCACACAAGCAGGGAATTTCGCCAGAGGCATTTGATACTTCCAAGGAAGGACACCAGAGCGGCAAGGTCTGGAAAAAAGAGGTACAGGTCCGCAATGGACTCCGGCAGGAAGATGCCAAAAAGATTGTAAAACAAATCAAGGACTCTGGTTTGAAAGTGCAGGTATCCATCAACGACGACCTGGTGCGCGTAACCGGCAAAAAGATCGATGACCTCCAGGAGGTAATCCAGGCCTCCAAGTCCTGGGGACTCGGAATTCCCCTTCAGTATGAGAACATGCGGAGCTAGGCAAATAGAAAATTTGTGCGTAAAGGACAGGGCTTAACAAAAATTCTACAATCCAAGGCGGATAATTGTCGCGTTTCTCTTAATTTTGCGCCTTCAATTGAACAGAATCCCTCGTTTATAAAAAAATTGTTATGAAAAAAGATCTTCATCCCGCCAATTACCGTTACGTGGTTTTCAAAGACATGAGTAACGGATACAGCTTCCTGAGCCGCTCCACTGCTGCAACAAAGGAAACCGTAAAATGGGAAGACGGTAATGAATATCCCCTGGTGAAGCTGGAAATTTCCAATATGTCCCATCCCTTCTTCACAGGCAAGAACGTGCTTGTGGATACTGCCGGAAGGATCGATAAATTCAAAAGGAAATACGAAAAGAAAAAATAGCTTTTTCTCTTTTCAGCACATCTTCCCGACCTTACCGTCGGGATTTTTTATTTTTATGGACTAACAGAATATGAAAAAAATTGTCTTTACGGAGGAATTCTGCCAGCCCGAGAACCTTTTTCCCTTTACCCTCACCCGTCAGATCCAGGACATTCGGCTGGGCATTTTGACGATCCGGGAAAAATGGGAACAATGGCTGGGACTGAAATCCTTTGACCGTGATGAAGGCGATTACAAGGACCTGGACCGTTCCATGCGCCTGGATCAGTCCATTGGAAAAGATACCATACTGCTGGTCCATGGCAATATCATTCCCACCCCCAAATTAATTCGACAAGTAAAGAAACTCGGTAGCGGAGAATTCATTTCAGTGCCGGGAAAGGAAAGCGTGATCTACTGCATTACAGGTGAAGAAGTAATCGATCTTCATAAAATCAAAGTCCGAAAATCGATTGAGTACAAGGAGCCCCTGGCCGAGATCAGGTTTCCCTGGGATATTTTTCTTTTGAACCAGCAGGCAATAGAAGATGATTTTGAACTTTTAACGAGTGGCAGGAAGTCCCAAAACATTTCCGCAACCAATTCGAAAACGGCCAAAGGCAACATATTTATTGAGAAGGGGGCAACGGTGGAATACTGTTACCTGAATGCTTTGGCAGGTCCCATCTATATCGGAAAAAATGCCTTGGTGATGGAAGGAAGCATGTTGCGGGGGCCTGTATCGATTGGAGAAGGCAGTGTAGTAAAAATGGGAACGAAGATTTACGGAGCCACAACCATCGGTCCTTATTGTACGGTAGGAGGAGAGATCAAGAACAGTGTGATGTTTGGGTTTTCCAACAAGGCCCACGATGGGTATCTTGGCGATTCTGTGATCGGTGAGTGGTGCAACCTGGGCGCGGGCACTTCCAATTCAAATATCAAGAATAATGCAGCACCAGTGCGCATCTGGACCTCACATGCGCCAGTGGAAGCCGGATTAAAATGTGGTATGTTGATGGGCGATTATTCCAGGACCGCCATTAATACTTCGGTAAATACAGGAACCGTGATCGGCGTAAGCTCCAATGTTTTTGGAAACGGACTGACGCCAAAATATATTCCCAATTTTTCATGGGGCAGCGATGGGGTAGAGCGGTATCTTTTCGACAAGGCCCTCACGGATATTCAAAACTGGAAAGAACTAAAGCACCAGTCACTGAGCCAAAATGAAAAAATTATTTTGAAACATATCTTTGACAACTATTAAGGTGAATGGTGAATATTTAACGAATCAATTTTATTATCTTATTCCGCATTGACCATTGACCATCCACCATCAATTATTCTTATGAGAAAACAAATAGCCGCAGCCAACTGGAAGATGAACCTGACCTACAAGCAGGCCGAAAAACTACTGGATGATGTATTGACAGAACACGTTTCACTCACACCGCACCAGCAGGTAATCTTTGCTGTTCCCTATCCTTATTTGATCATGGCCAATAGCGAGGTGGCCGATGAACAAGGGTATGCGATCGCTTCTCAAAACTGTCATGATAAAAAAAATGGAGCGTACACAGGCGAAGTATCAGCTGAAATGCTTCGGTCCATCAATATCCGTTATTGTGTTCTTGGACACAGCGAACGGCGTGAATATTTTTTCGAAACAGGAAAGCTCCTTGCTGATAAAATAAATATCTGTTTGCAATACGAGATCACTCCTATATTTTGTTGCGGAGAACCCCTGCGCATCCGGGAAGAAGAAAACCAGAATGAATATGTGCAACAGCAATTGCAGGAATCTCTGTTTCATCTCAGTCCGGAGCAGGTAAGGACTCTCATTATTGCTTATGAACCCATTTGGGCCATCGGCACAGGGAAAACCGCCAGCAGTGCCCAGGCACAAGAAATGCACCGGCATTTACGTTCAGTACTGGCAGGTAAATATGGAGAGGCAATTGCAGATGAAATTCCTATACTGTATGGAGGAAGTGTCAAAGCAAATAATGCAAAAGAATTATTTTCCTGTCCCGACGTGGATGGAGGGCTGGTAGGCGGAGCTTCACTGGTTGCCGCTGATTTTATTGAGATCATCAAAGCGCTGAAAAAATAAAACCCGCTCAGAAATATCGTATTGTAGTCCAGCAGAAAAACCAGCTTCTCTTGCGTTTTCTGAAACTAAGGGTTGTGGTGAACGGACATTATATCTATACGCTGGTGCGTAATAAACCCATCGTCATCGACATGCCAACCAATCCTTCCAAGCTGGTGGTCACTGATGGTTTTCATATTACGCCACCGGTTGAACTCACTTATTCACCCAAATACACACAGTTCTATAAAATTGTTTGTGTCATTGAAGACGACCAGCTGCTGGTAGGTTTCATCATTATCTGTCTGCTGTTTGCCATGGGCGCTACCTCGGGGATGATCCTGTTGCAGCTACTCAGTATGGGCCCTGTATTTTATTTTCTATTCCTGTATTATATCAACCGCAAAGAATTTATTCAGATTCAACCTGCCTGAGTTGGGGAAGCGTAACTTTTTCTACCAGACTCAATTTGTCCAGAAACATCAAAGTCTTGTCACCAGAAACTGAGGCCTGATACATGGGTTTGAATCTGGCGCCTTCAATGATCTCATTGGCGGTATAAGAAGTGCGGGCGACTACAGTATTGGAGAAAACTTCGTCGAAAGCCTTGATATAAGGAAGTAATTCCACTTTTGAACGTTTCATGTCTTCCAGGCTCATACCAAAGAGAGGACTGTTTTCATCTATGGGATGAACGATGGTCCAGTTCAATACCAGCGCATTCACTTTGCTGATATCGAGATTTAAAGTGTAAAATTCATTGCGCTCCTCTCCATTGTATTTCACTTTCATGCCCAGCGTCAACTTTGCTTCTGCATCCATGAGGTGATTGTTCTTGTAAGGAGCGGTGCGCATCATGAGCGCTGTTCCATCTTTAAAGGGAGCAATGATGGCGACGTCGCTGAATTTTAAAAATGATCGGGGCTTGGAAAAACGTCCATAAAATAAACCACTGGCCAACGCAAAACTGAGCACGCCCAGGAAAGCTTCAAAGGATGCAATGGCACTGGTGGTAATGCCTGAAGGACTCACATGTCCATAGCCAACGGTTGTGAAGGTTTGGGCACTGAAGAAAAAACATTCCAGGAAATTTCCAACTCCGGACGATTTATCAATGCCAATGAGATGATCGACGCCTACCAACAAATAAATGATCGCGAAGAAACAGTTGATAATAACGTAAGGAATGAGCAGCCATGTCCAGAATTTCCAGCGAGGCATGGACAACATGGTGTGAAACCAGCTCAATTGGTCAAAGAAAGGAACACCCTTGCGTTCGATATTCGGGTTGCCATTCTTATTGTAATAACGGCTGCCACTTTGTGTGCTTTTCTCTCCAAATCCGGTGGCTCGTTCGGAGGCGAAGCGCTTTTTGTGCATGGAACTAGAGATGGTATATGCCAATTTAAGAATAATGTTGAGATTTGCGGACTTCTATGCAGCGGAAAAAAATACTTTGGCTGGTGAGCTGGTATCCCAACAGGAACGATCCCTTTGATGGCGATTTCATTCAGCGTCACGCGAAAGCCGCTTGCATTGATCATGATGTGCATGTGATTTTTGTAGGAAGTACTCCATTGGAAAAAGAAAAGGAAGAAGAATTTCGCTATTCTACCGGGTTGACAGAGCAACTGATTTACTTCAGGGAAAAGAAATCCTGGATTGGCCGGATCACAAAACAATGGACCTGGGGCCGATTGTTTCAACAAGCCATTGAAAAATATATACAGCGCAACGGACTGCCTCATCTCATTCATGTTCATGTGCCCTGGAAAGCAGGGCTGCCGGCACTTTGGGCCAAAAGAAAATTCAGGATGCCATTTGTAGTAACGGAGCACTGGGGATTGTACAATGAAGCAGTTGAAGACAATTTCTGGTCCAGACCGAGGCATGAACAAATGCTCTTGAAAAAAATCTTCGGCCAAGCAGCGGCTTTTATTTCAGAAAGCCGGTTTTTGGCCGAGGGTGTAAAAAAAGTTTCAGGAAGAAATTGTGATGCGCTTATTCCGAATGTTGTGGATACCACCTTATTTAATCCGAAACAGGAAAAGTATTCGCGATTTAGTTTTGTTCACGTGTCCAACATGGTTCCGCTGAAAAATGTAGAAGGAATCATTGATGCGTTTCAAAAATTTTACCGTCAGGGCAATGAAGACGCGCAATTAATCCTTATAGGCAACCGCAACGACGACCACAAGGCGGTGGCATCAAACCTGGGGCTTTTGAACCAGGCCATTTTTTTTCGGGGAGAGATTCCTTATGCAGATGTAGCAGCCGAGATGCAGCGATGCCATTGCTTTATATTAAACAGTACAATGGAAAATTCCCCTTGTGTCATTGGAGAGGCCTTGTGTGCCGGGTTGCCTGTGATTGCAACTGAGGTGGGTGGGGTACCCGAGCTTGTGGATGCTTCTAATTCGATACTGATACCTGCAGGTAATCCAGAAGCTTTGGTCACAGCTATGTCGGGTATGCGAAAACGTTATTCAGGCTTTGATCTGGCAGGGATGGCAGCTTCCGCAGCAGAAAGATTCGGATATTCGGCCGTAGCCCGCCAGTTCGGGGAGTTGTATGCAGGTATTGGATCCAGGGACTACCATTCTGGACATGAAAGGTTGAAGGGCAGTGCTTAACAAATTGCTATAGGTTTTCTTTCGGTTATGTCTTTGATCTGCCTTATCTTCGCGGCCCCCGAAAGGGGATATTGCCTGAAGAGGCTCCCTAAGTTTCTTCCCGTGAAGAGCGCCTCAAGGGTGTAACTAGAATATCTAGACAATGCCAAAGGTTAAAACTAATTCCAGTGCCAAAAAGCGTTTTAAAGTAACGGGCACCGGAAAAATCACACACCAGAAATCCTTCAAGCGTCACATTCTGACCAAAAAATCAAAGAAGAGGAAACGCAATCTGAGAAAAGACGGCGAAGTATCAAAAGCCAATCTGGATTTTGTAAAACGCCTTTTGAGACTAAAATAAACTGGGCTGAAAGGCTTTCAGAATTCTACACTTCAAATTAAACTTCTTAAGATATGCCACGTTCCGTAAATGCTGTTGCCTCCAAGGCACGCAGAAAAAAAATATTAAAGCAGGCCAAAGGTTTTTATGGCAAACGTAAAAACGTTTATACTGTTGCCAAAAACGTTGTTGAAAAAGGAATGACCTACAGCTATGTGGGTCGTAAACTCAAGAAAAGAGAATATCGCCGCCTCTGGATCGCCCGTATCAATGCAGCGGTGCGCGAAGAAGGACTTACCTATTCGCAATTCATCAATCTGTTGAATACAAAAGGTATTGGTTTGGACCGTAAGGTACTGGCCGACCTGGCGATGAATGATGCCACTTCCTTCAAAGCTCTTGTTGCACAGGTTAAATAATCCTGCTGAATTTTTTCACAACCCATAAGTGTCTTTCCACACGAGAGAGCTTATGGGTTTTTTATTTGTATAAACCTATACTTTTGCCAAAAATCAATCCCGCTTAGTGAACAACAACCCATTAAACTCGATGAACAATACCTACATGGATCTTGTTCAGCAGACGTTCAATTTTCCCCAGGAAGGTTTTCAAGTAAAGGATGGTTACCTCCGCTTTAACGGTCTGGATTTGAAATCTCTCATTGAAAAATACGGAACGCCCCTCAAGCTTTCTTATTTGCCCAAGATCGGAAGGCAGATCACCAAAGCCAAGGAGATGTTTGCCAAGGCATTCAAAAAACACAAGTACGAAGGAGAATATTTTTATTCTTATTGTACCAAGAGCTCACATTTTTCTTTTGTGGTGGAGGAAGCACTCGAACACGATATTCACCTGGAGACTTCTTACGCTTACGATATCGAGATCATCAAGAAACTCTACGAAAAAAAACGGATCACAAAGGACATCTTCGTCATTTGTAATGGCTTCAAGCAAAAGGGTTACACCAGAAGGATATCGCAGTTGATCAACGCCGGATTTAAAAATGTGATCCCGATCCTGGACAACAAGGAAGAACTCAGCGCGTACAAGCGGTCGGTAAAATTTCCGTTCAAACTCGGCATCCGCGTGGCCGCGGAAGAAGAACCCACGTTTCCTTTTTATACCTCAAGGCTTGGCATCAGGGCCAAGGACATTCTTGAATTTTATGTAGACAACATTGAAGGATATGAAGACAAGTTTCAACTGAAGATGCTTCATATTTTTCTGAACAAAGGAATCAAAGATGATATCTACTACTGGTCGGAGCTCAATAAGATCATCAACCTTTACTGCCAGCTGAAAAAAATTTGTCCTGAGCTCGATTCCATCAATATAGGAGGAGGATTTCCGATCAAGCATTCACTGGGATTTGAGTACGACTACCAGTTTATGATCAATGAGATCGTGAGCAATATAAAGGCTGCCTGCAAGCGCAACAAAGTGCCCATGCCCAATATATTCACGGAATTTGGAAGCTACACGGTGGGGGAGAGCATGGCGCATATTTATAGTGTCATTGGTCAAAAGGCGCAGAACGACCGGGAGACCTGGTACATGATCGATTCATCCTTTATCACCACTCTTCCCGATACCTGGGGAATAGGAGAGAAATTTCTCATGCTTCCTATCAATAAATGGGACCAGGAATATCAGCGTGTTGTTCTCGGAGGAATCACCTGTGATAGTCATGATTATTACGACTCCGAAGAACATATCAATGAAGTGTTCCTGCCCAAACCAAATGGCGATGAACCGCTCTATGTGGGTTTCTTTCACACAGGCGCTTATCAGGACCAGATCAGCGGTTACGGAGGGATCAAACACTGTTTGATTCCATCACCCAAACATGTAATTGTTGAATACGATAAGAATGGAAAACTGATTGACTGGCTTTATGCAAAAGAGCAGTCTGCTCAAAGCATGTTGAAGATACTTGGATACATTAAATAAAAAATCCCCGACTTAAGCCGGGGATGAAGTTGTTAGTTACCGAGAACCTTTCGTCTGGCTTCTTCTCTGCTGGTGTTTCTATTCCTTGTTTCGTCGTTTGAATGCCTTTGCACATTATTTTGCCCTCCCTGATAGTTCCTGTTGTTTTGTCCTTCGTTATAGTTCCTGTTGTTTTGTCCTTGGTGATAAACCCTATTGTTTTGTGCTTCGCGATTAGCCCTTTCACGGTTAACATTTCTTTCGTTGTAAACCCTGTAGTTTCTGTCGTAGTACCTCGAGTTGTATTGATTTCCCCTGTAATAATAGCCATTGTAATTACCATAGGAATCCACTTCATAGTATCTTCCTGTATAGGGATCTCTTTCCAGAACAATTGTTCCGCGATAAGGATCATTTACATAAACCCTTTCACCACGCTGCGGATACTCCTGGGTAGGAGTCATAGTGGTACAGCCTACAGCACCCACAACCAGAATAATTGCGATAACTGCTGATAAAAAAAGATTGCGTTTCATTGCTATGTTTTTTATCTTAAGTCCAATAATTCAGCCAGAAAATGATAAAGAAAGCCTATTGGAAAGGGTTGGTCTTAATCTTAACAATTACTGCCCAGCAAAGCCTTGCACAAACCAAAGACGCGGGTGTACGTCAGGCCATTAACAATTTATTTCAGGGGATGAAAAGCTCCGATACCGCACTGATCCGGGCCGCTTTTTCTTCCAGTCCCATCCTTCAAACCATAGTGACAAACAAGGAAGGAAAAACTGTGGTGGAGAATGAACCACTCGATTCCTTTATACACTTCATCTCGCTTCCGCACACGCAGACTTATGATGAAAGAATTCGTTTTGATGTTGTAAAGATTGATGCGGACCTGGCGATGGTTTGGGCGCCTTACTCATTTTATTTGGGAGCTCGGTTTAGTCATTGCGGTGTGGATTCCTTTCAACTGGTGAAAGAAAACGGAAACTGGAAAATACAATACCTCGTAGACACCAGGCGCAGGCAAGGCTGTGCGCCATGATCATCTCTTGAGCCGGTACTTCTTATTTACTTTCGGACTGTTGAAATATTTATCCAGCTGTTTTTCGCTCATGTCATTGGTGATCTCGAGTGGAACGTCGATTAATTGCAGCTGGCTTTGCTTCAGTTCTTCTTTCAGCTTATTCATTTTTTGTTGCAGTTCGGGATCTTTTTCTCCGACGAGGGTATTGTCCTGAAGCACGTATTCCAGTCGCTTGATGGAAGATCGAAGGAGGGCCGCCTGATTTTGTTCGGTCGACTTTGTAGGTGCGGTTGCTTCCTTGATGGGAGTGAGCGCCACGCCAACACTTGGAAGGATCGTTCCTGTTCGTTTGGTTTCGGGATTGCTGGAAGTAGAGAGCACTGTTCCTCCCAGCGCTGTTCCTGCTGCTGTTAGGTCGAATGTGGTGCGGGCAGTTTTGTTTTTCTTGATTGTTTTATCGAGTGTGAGAAACGTGTATTTCAATTGGAGGATATAGGTGTTGAATTCGCGCACCAGTTGATTGTACTGTTCTTTGGCCAGTGGATAGTTAAGCGCATTTCTAACAATGATCCGGATCTGGGTCGTATCCTGCATCCTGAATTTTGTAGACCCGATAAAACTGATGACCACTGAACGGATCTTTCCAGTATCGGTTTCATGGACAAAATCATAAGACGGCATCCACTTGAATTCGTCATCGCACTGATGAACAGGAGTGAATTCACCGATTGGAATGCTGGTTAGTGTCAGGATGTTTTCAAAGGGAAAGCTTCCTGTTTCGCAAAGCATTTTGAAACTAATGGTTTCTCCTTCATCAGCCCAGATAGTTCCGCTTACAGTTGGTTTGAGCCTGGAGGGAATGATATCGGTGTTGTAAAAAACAATGTTAAAGCTGGTATCGATTCTTTCGCCCGCGTCCTTTAAATTCTGAACACCAATCAGTACTTTATAATTGTAGTCGTACTTCAATCTTCCCGAAAGAAAATAAGATTTGTCGGCACGGAAACTTAGAAGTCCATTGTCTTTATTGAGATGAATTCCTACAGGCGCATTTTTCAGGTACCAGAAATAATCAGATGGATTCTTGTTGATCTGAAATGGATAAGAAAGACTCGAGTCCACATGAAGCGAGAAAAAAGGATTTAGATTGATGATGCGTAAAACTGTGTCTGTAGAATGGGGTTGAGAAAGCGAATCAACACGCAGTGAAGACACCGAGTCATTTTGCGCCACACAGTTCATCACAAGGAAAAAAGCAAAGAGCCCAGTAAATAGTTTTTTCATGTGCTATAGGAATTGGCAAGAGGTGCAATATTAAAGAAAAAAAGAAACCCTCCGTAGAAACGGAGGGTTATAAACCAAAACCAACTGCTTATGAGAAACTCTTGATATTCCTGCTCATTTAGAGAAGGAATTATAATTATTGTATTGAAATTTGTTTTGCTGCTTCTTTGACTTCGGCTTTCCTGGGAAGGTTTAATGTTAAAACACCATTTAAATACTTTGCTGCGATTTGAGCAACATCAACCGAGTCATCCAGCGTAAAGCTTCTTTTGAACGAAGCGAAGCTGTATTCTCTTTTGACATGCTTTTCAGTGCTGTTTTCTTTTTCTTCCTTCCTTTCCGCTGAAATAGTCAGGAGGTTATTTTCCAGATCGATCTTGAAATCTTCTTTCGTCAAACCCGGAGCAACAACTTCCAGGATATATCCATCTTCGGTTTCCTTCACATTCACCGGAACTGAAGAATGACCGTTGAAAGCTTTGAAGTCTTCACGAAATAAAGACGGCATTGAAGTAAAAAAGTCATCCATTAAATTGTTAAAAGATTTGACTGGTTTTTGGTTGAAGCGAACGAGTGTCATATCGAATAATTTAATTGTTGAATAATTTGGTCTCGCTGCTAATGATCAAATCAGATTCCAAACCCAAAAACCGCTGGAACGCCTGCCAGAACTGCATTTTATCTTACCATCGTGTGACATTTTGAACATAATTCCTGCTGTTTAGTCCAATCTCATTTTGTACCTTTGCGAAAAATCTGAATTATGTATCCCGAAGAAATAGTACAACCCATGAAGGAAGAGCTGACCGAAAATGGTTTTACCGAATTGCTCAACAAAAACGATGTGGAATCCATCCTGAAAGAAAAGGGAACCACCCTGGTGATGATCAATTCTGTTTGTGGTTGCTCGGCCGGATCGGCAAGACCCGGTGTGCTCATGGCAGTAATGAATGCACCCAAAAAACCTGATCACCTCACCACCACATTTGCCGGCTTCGACATTGAAGCGGTTCAGTCCATCCGTCAGCACCTCATGCCTTATCCTCCCTCTTCTCCGGCCATTGCTTTGTTCAAAGACGGAGAACTGGTTCATTTTATCGAGCGTCATCAAATAGAAGGACGTCCTGCACAAATGATCGCTACCAATCTGATTCATGCGTTTGAACAGTATTGCAACTGATCTTCCCTTTAGAATGCCTCTCCCGCGAGAGGCATTTTTGTCAGCTATTTAACCTAACATTGCCCTTCATTAGCCCTGCCTATGTATCCGAATCTGTATTATTTTTTCAGAGATTGCTTTGGCCTGAACCTTGTCTTTCTCCGGTTCATTAATTCCTTTGGCTTCTTTGTGGCGATCTCCTTTTTGGTGGCTGCGGCATTGCTGGCAAAGGAGCTCGGCAGAAAAAGCAAACAGGGCCTGCTGCATCCAACAGAGATCAAACACAAGGTGGGAGAACCAGTGACCGTTACGGAACTGATCATGAATTTTATCCTGGGATTTATCCTGGGTTACAAGATCATCGCACTTTTCTTTTTGAGTTCTGAAGCCACTCAGGACCCGCAGGCCTATATTTTTTCGGGTATGGGCAATCTTCCTGCAGGAATTTTGACCGGGCTTTTCTTTGCCGGGCTGAAGTGGTGGGAGAAAAGAAGGCATCAGCTTGATAAGCCCGAAGAAAGAATGGTCAGGATCTGGCCACAAGACCGTGTTGGTGAACTGACGATCATAGCCTTGGTTGTGGGACTGGCCGGAGCCAAGCTCTTCGACATTTTTGAAAACTGGAATGATTTTCTGAAAAATCCAAGCGCCTATATTTTTTCGGGCGGAGGACTTACTTTTTACGGCGGACTCATTTGTGCCACCATTGCCATTATTTTTTACGCGAGAAAACACAAGATCGGCATTCGTTATCTGGCAGATGCCATTGCTCCCTCATTGATGATTGCCTATGCTGTTGGAAGAATTGGGTGTCAGGTAGCAGGAGATGGAGACTGGGGCATTTACAATACAGCCTTCAAGGTAGATTCCACAAGCAAGATAGTACCGGCAGCGCCACAGGATTTTGGCAATGCATTTCAGGCCTTTCCAGGATATGCCCAGGAAAATCCGGAACCACACCATGCCGATTTTCCAAAGCCGGGAGCATTGAGCTTTCTACCCAACTGGTTTTTTGCTTATAACTATCCGCATAATGTAAATGAAGTAGGAGTGCCCATTCCGGGTTGCAATGAAAAATATTGCCGGCAGCTCCCTGCACCGGTTTTTCCTACACCTATGTACGAAACCATCATGTGTACCCTCCTGTTTCTTGTACTTTGGTTCCTGCGCGACCGGCTTCGTCCTGCCGGTGCACTGTTCTGCCTGTACCTGATCCTGAATGGAGTGGAGCGGTTTTTCATTGAAAAGATCCGGGTGAACAACCGCATGAATTTTTTTGGATTTCATCCCACGCAAGCTGAAGTCATCTCCGCGGGGCTGGTGCTTGTTGGTGCCGGATTATGGATTTTCCTTAGACAAAAATATCGGACCATAGCAACAGAGGTGTGAATAACCCATTTTCCATTGGGAAAAAAATCTTTTGGAATGCAGAACCAGTCACTATTTCATGCAAATCAATCGTAGTATAGTTTTTGTAGATAAGAAATTGTCGCAAATCATTATGAGGTTTAGTGTTTGCACGTTATTTTTGCAGATAGTCCGGAATGGTTTAACATTCCATTTGCCACTTTCTGTGAAAAGCGTTTGTCAAGTAATTATTCACTTCTAACAATAAGGATTTAATTTATGAGGCAGCTTAAAATTGCTACCCAGATCACAAACCGGGATTCTCAGGCCGTTGAAAAATATCTCCAGGAAATTTCCAAAATACCAATGATCACTCCAGAAGAGGAAACGACGCTGGCACAGAGGATCAAGATGGGAGATCAAAGGGCTTTGGATAAACTGGTTCAGGCCAACCTACGTTTCGTGGTTTCGGTAGCAAAACAATATCAACACCAAGGATTGTCGTTGAGCGATTTGATCAACGAGGGAAACCTTGGTTTGATCAAAGCGGCCCAGCGTTTCGATGAAACAAAAGGTTTCAAATTCATCTCCTATGCCGTATGGTGGATCCGTCAGTCCATCCTTCAGGCATTGGCCGAACAGGGTAGGCTGGTTCGTCTTCCCCAGAACAAGATCGGCACCTATAACAAAGCAAATAAAGCCTATATGGCTTTTGAGCAGGAGCACGAAAGAGAGCCAAGCACCGAGGAGCTGGCCGACATCCTGGAAATGAGCGAAACTGAAATCAACAATATTTTTCAGAGCAATACCCGTCACACTTCTCTGGACGCACCCGTGCATGAAGCAGAAGATGTGGCCATGGGCGACCTCCTGGAGGGCAGTGATGATACAGACGATGACGTGATGAAAGATTCTCTTCGCAACGAGATCCGTCGCGTACTGAAATCACTTTCTCCCCGCGAATCCGAGATCGTAAATGCCTATTTTGGTCTGGATGGCGAAAACGGAACCACCATCGAGCAGATCGGACAGAAGTACGACCTGACCAAGGAAAGGATCCGCCAGATTAAGGAAAGAGCGATCAAACGCCTTCAAAAAGCCAGGTATAGCAATGCGCTGAAAGCTTATTTGGGTTAAAAGCTCTTTGTGAGCTTCACATAGCAAATTGATGGGTTTATAACAGCCTTGGACCGCTACCGCGATTCAGGGCTGTTTCTTTTATAAATTTGCCGGATGATGAAGAACTGTCTCGTGCTGGTTTTGCTGATGACGATTTTGAATGGCTGTGAAAAAAAGATCGACCTGAGTTTGAAAGAAGGTCCGGATAAGCTGGTAGTAGATGGTTCCATCGAAAATGGTCAGCCTCCCCTCGTCGTATTGACACGGTCCGTTGGGTATTTTTCCAATCTTACTCCGGAACTTCTCGAAGGAAGCTTTGTTCATGGAGCACAGGTCTTTGTATCCAATGGCTTACTAATACAGCAATTAAAAGAATACTCTGTTCCGGTTGGTCCCCAGCTGGGTGTTTTTTATTATTACTACACCAGCGACCCTTCCAATCCTGCCAATGCATTTGTGGGTGATACAGCACATGCCTATACGTTGCGCATCGTATCAGAGGGAAAGGAATATACTGCCACCACCACCATTCCAAGACCAACCAAAAAGATCGATTCGCTATGGTGGAAACCTGTTCCCCATTCTACCGACACCACAAAAGCCGTTGTGATGGCGAGGGTCACTGATCCTCCAGGGTTTGGAGATTATATTCGATATTATACAAAGACAAGCAAGGGGTCAACTTACTATCCGCCGCTTAATTCGGTGTTTGATGATCTTTTTATTGATGGCACTACCTACGATGTGCAGCTTCAGCCAGGATTTAACCGTAACGCGGATTCTTCTGAAAAAGATTTCTTTTTTAGAGGAGATACGGTAAACTTTAAGATCAGCAATATTGATAAAGCCACGTATGATTTCTGGAGGACCTGGGAATTTTCTTATTCCTCCGTCGGCAATCCTTTTTCTACGCCTACAAAAGTGCTGGGCAATATCAGCAATGGTGCACTCGGATATTTTGGTGGTTACGCGTCACAATATGGTACACTGATCATTCCTCGCTAGCCAGTCAGATATTTATTTATTAACCGCTAAATTCGCGCACTCAAGTACATCATCTCAAATGGATAAAACAACAGAGAAAATAAGTCTGCTGATCATAGGTTCGGGTCCGGCAGGTTATACCGCTGCTGTGTATGCGGCAAGGGCAAACTTAAAACCGGTTTTGTACCAGGGCATTCAACCAGGTGGACAACTGACTATCACTACGGATGTAGAAAATTATCCGGGTTTCCCAGAAGGCATTCAGGGTCCGGAGCTCATGATCCATTTTGAAAAGCAGGCCGCCCGAATGGGTGCTGATATCCGTTATGGCCTTGCTACCAAAGTTGATTTTTCCAGTCAGCCTTATAAGGTATGGGTTGATGAAGAGAAATTGATTGAAGCCGATGCCGTGATCATTTCTACAGGAGCTTCTGCGAGATGGCTGGGAATTGAAAGCGAACAAAGGCTCAATGGATATGGAGTGAGCGCTTGCGCAGTTTGCGATGGATTTTTTTTCCGCGGAAAAGATGTCGCCATTGTAGGAGCAGGCGATACGGCTGCAGAAGAAGCGCTCTATCTTTCCAAGCTTTGTACGAATGTGCACATGTTCATTCGTCGCGATGAAATGCGTGCCAGCAAGGTGATGCAGGAAAGAGTCATGAATGCGCCCAACATCAAAATGTACTGGAATACCGAAACAGAAGAAATTCTTGGAGATAAAACCGTTGACGGTGTGCGCATTAAAAACAATCATACAGGAGAGAAGAAGGATATTCCCATCAAAGGATTTTTTGTGGCCATTGGACATACGCCCAATTCAGACATCTTCAAAGGATTTATAGACATGGATGAAGCAGGCTATATCAAAACGGTTCCCGGAACCGCAAAAACCAATCTGGATGGTGTGTTTGCTGCAGGTGACGTTCAGGATAAAATTTATCGTCAGGCAGTGACCGCGGCAGGAAGTGGCTGTATGGCGGCCCTTGACGCCGAGCGGTATCTGTCTGCAAAAGGATTGCACTGATTCATGTTTTATTAACGGACCCCAGTTTATTTGATCGAAACCCTTTTCAATCTAACCACAAACCACCAACTACCAACTACCAACTATCAACTATTATGGGTCGATTTATCATAGAACTAAAAAGTATCCGCTTCTTTGCTGAACACGGGATGTATGAAGAAGAAAAACGCGTGGGCAATGAATTCGAAGTGGACATCATCATTGAAACAAAATCGCCCAAAAAAAACATTACCTCCATTGATCAAACCATCAATTATGTAGAAGTCTACCGCATCGTGCAAGAAGAATTTGCACAGAGAAGACTGCTCCTTGAAACCTGTGCGATGGAAATTGCAGAAAAAATAGAGCAACAATTCCCTGAGATCGAAGACATCTCTGTATGCATTCGTAAACTCAATCCACCTATCACCAACTTTTCAGGCTCCGTAGGCATTACCTTTCATAAACGCATCAAATAACGGTGTTCATCCATCTTTTGCTTTTGATGTACAAAAAACCACCCGCAAACATCGAGGTCCAGTACAACCATTCCGACATCCAACCCCAGGTGATGGAAAAATGGTAAACTTCTAAAACATAATACACATAAAGGCAGTTTAAAATAATGGCCGCAAGTTCAATCAGGAAAGTGATCTTGCTATTGCCTGTTCCGGTTACAGCATTCGGCCAGATGATGCTCACCGACATAAACACCATGGCTACACCTACGATGCGGATCACGCGAACACCAAGCTGCATAAAATCTTCTCCTTGTCCGTAAACCGATAAAAACAGCCGCGGAAAAATATTGATCAACAAACACGCAAATACTGCAAGAGTGCAACTCATTTTCATGATCTTCACGATCAGGTGAATGACTTCATCCTTTCTTCCCTGTCCTATAACATTACTCACCATGCTGTTGGTAGTAGAGGCAAAGGCCCAGATAAAAACACCAAAGAATCCAAAAATATTACGCATGGTGTTGGAAACTGCAAGACTTGCCGATCCATGATGTTCAACCAGCAGGTAAAAGAAAAACCAGCTCATGATGCTGATGGCGTGCTGGAAGATCAATGGTCCGGATAATTTTAAAATGCGTGTGGCATTTTCTTTTTCAAAATGAAAATGGCGGAACAGCGAATACCTGCTGCTGATTCCCTTTGCAGTGATCACGGCAAAGATCACAAACATGCCTGCAAACTCAGAGATCACAGAAGCCACTGCAGCTCCGTTGAATCCCATTCTTGGCATACCAAAATGACCGAATATGAGCGAATAGTCAAAAAATATGTTCGATGCCGCTTCTGCAAGTGTGCCGGCCACTAGTAGTTTGCTTCGGTTGATGCCCACCAACAGTGCATTGCGCATCTGATAAACATACAGAAAGGGAAGTCCCAGTATACGGATGCGCAGAAATACAATGGCCTTTTCAGAAATGGCCTGCGAATGAAGGGAAGACCGGAAGATGAATGGCGCAGCAAAAAATGTGAGGAAGATACCGACAGCTGCAATTCCCATCGCCAGCAGAATACCCTGGTTAAAGATCTTACCAATTTCGTCCGGCCTGTTTTCGCCAGCTCTCCTGGAAATGAGTGCCTGCAGTCCGTTATTCAAGCCAAA